>CAZSPO010000088.1:0-11002 GCA_964608775.1 uncultured Chthoniobacterales bacterium
TGAGCGCGTTGGCATGGAATCTGAAAGCGTGGTTTGCCCTGCTCATGCCAGAGGAAGAAAAAAGCGAGCGATACTTGAAAATGGAATATCGCACATTCCTCAACGCCATCATCTTGATACCGGCCCAGATCATACGAAGCGGACGCAAGATCATCTATCGCTTATTAGGCTACAACCGATGGTTGGAAGATCTGTTTGCGATTTGGGAACGGTTGCGTTGTCAGTCCTACGGCTGAAAAGTCGCCAGCCACGAGATTAAAAGCCACGACACATGCCCAACAGCGGCATGATTGGTTAGCCATGTCTTGCAGGAGGGAAATCCGATTCAAATGGAGGGGATCCTCCGAAAAATCGGCGAACAAACCGAGGCCTTGGCATCATGACCGGACGTTATTACATAAACGCCGTAACAACAAGCCGCCAACTGCCCCGAAATCACAATATGGAGACATCGTCAGATCAATCGATTCAAACACGCTTATTTTAGGGCTAGATTGGGCAATGAGAGTCAAACTCATCTCGTTCTGGCATTGCAGGCAGAGCAGCGGGTCGGCTGGATCAGACTGGAGGAGAGTCAGGCGCACTGGACCGGAGATGTCAGGCCGAACATCTCTTCGTGAAGAAACCCACGAATCGCCTTAAAAACCGCCAATGCTAGTTCATCAGCCAACTCGAACGCCCTCAGTTTTGTTTGATCTCTTATAACCGCTCCTCAGGGTAGATGTCCCAGAACGTGTCGAAACGAGCGTCCGAGCGATGGAAGAGCAGCGAGGTTTTCGGGTTGCGTGTGCGGTCGACTGGCTCCGCCATGCCCCCCAGTGTAGAAAGGAGGTCGTGCCATCTAACGGCACAGGTAAAAGTTCCTGCCTTTGTCTCTTTCAGCCTTCTTCACGAGAGTTTAGGATTCCGAAATAAACCCGGATGACGCCGCAACAAAAGTTCAAGACAAGGTCCTCCGTCGCATGACTCCGGGGTAAAACTCGCAGCGTCTGCTGGAGTGCTTCGTGGAGCGCGTGCTTTAAAGAGGGTGGGAGTGGCCCTCCAACATCCTCATTGGGAATCGACACAGCTCGACCGGGAACGCTTCCCGGATCCTTCTCCATGCCCGGACCTGAAGCCCATTTTCTGGCCCCCCTTCTTGTGCCGCTCCACGCTGCGGAAATTCCTTAGATGATCACCGGAGGAACAGTCACGATCATCTACGGCGAACCCCGTCTCACTCTCGAAGGTCTGGCAGCATGGGCTGCCTGCCCCGAAAATGCTAAAATTACAATCTGTTCCCGATGTATTCGGATCGAACCAGCTCTTGACTGTTTATGAACGGACTGTTAGTCGGACAAAGTGAAATTTATTCCCCTCTTGATCTTGTCCCTCAACATTCATGGTGCTTTGCTCCTTACGCAGGCGATGGAATTGCCATTCAACAGTGAGGAGGCAAACGTGGTGACCGCGTTGGTAGAGCGGGAGGGCCATCCGGTCGTGGTAAAGGAGGAGTTGGGCGTGTCGCGGGGGTGGCTAAACGAGCGTCTCGAGGCTTTGGGAGTCGATGTCTCAAGCTTGTCTATCCAGACCATTCATGTGGTTGATAAACCGCATGTCGCCATCCACTTTGCCTTTCAGCCAGATGGTCGCGTCGTTGCCATTTCTGGGAATGGGGTTTGGCTGCGGGATGAGACGTTGCGATCGTTTCGCGCTCTGCCGGAATTGCGGCTGGTGAGAATGGATCACAACGGTTACTTGGCAAATCATCCATCCGTGGACCTCTATTCCGCGAGAGGCTTTGATGCCTTGGGCGATTCAAAAATCGGAGAAGTCGCCATTACCTTGGGGCCTTCAAACGCCGGATTGGCCGAAATTGTGAAGATCAAGAACTTGAAACACCTCCGAATTTTTCACTCACGTATTACGGACGAAGGGATGGAAGTTCTCCGCAATCATCCGACGCTGGAAGAATTGGTGGTCGGTGAGATGGGGAAAGTGACAGCGCCGAGTTTGGAGGTCATCGCGACGATTCCAAACCTACGCTCCGTTGCTTTTGCGGAGGTCTATGTCCCCTACGAAGGTGGGTTGGAATTTCTGGCACCACTGAGCGGCCAGCTTCAGAAAATCGATTTGCGAATGAGCCTGGTTTCAGAGGATGACCTGGAACGTTTGAGAGCAGAGCATCCCGAAGCGGAAATTCTCACATCAACGCCAGAGGAAATTGTGCGTGGCCATATCGGTGTCGCCCGAGATTTAGTTCGAAAAGGGCCCGAAGAGCTGACCGACCCGTTGCAAGCCGCGATTGACGCAGTGATGGAGAAAAAAGCGCAGGATGAGGTAGAGGTCAGGTAAAAAATCTAGACGAAATTCACGGCTGAATTCGATCTTGAAGTGGATGGATCTTTGCATTTTCTGGACGGGGCAGACGGCGGTTACATACAGGCGGCGAAAGAAATGAAAGCGCAGCTCGTGCAGTCCGCCTGACAGAGTGCCGATCAAAGGGGGCGGATATTGGGTCTTGCTTATCAGCCATTATTTTTTGCCCGACTGATCTGGATGAAATCGAGGCCATCCAAAGGCGGATCACTTTTTTCGCCAGTCTGGAAGGCGATCCTCACATCCGGATGATGCCCGACGGCGAATGGGTGTTGTTACAATGGGAACCTCCCGGCATTTGAAAACCGCTGCGGGATCAAAGCGGGACTCGCAAACCCGCGTAGTCGGCCAGTTCGCGCTGACGACCATCGAAGGTGAGAAATTCTTTGGCTCCGAGATGGAGCGCGGTGGCGACGTGCAAGATGTCGAGCGTCCGATGCCCGCCTTTCGCTGTGCGCTGGAGTGAGAGAGTGTGCGCCATTCGCAGAACTGCGCTGCTGTCCGCGGCAACCAAAACATTGGCCCCTGTAGTGATATCGGTTTCCCAATCGGCGATCATCTGATCGGCCTCTTTCTCGGTGTAGCCCTTGCGCCAATCCGATTCATGAAGCCAGATCTGCAGGCGAATCGCTTGGATAAATTCAAACTCCAATAGAGCGCTGAAATGCAGGGGCTCGGTCATGGTCTTTTTGTGGGCATCAGCCCGTTTCGAATGGCTTTGTTCACGATAAATGGAGCAGACAAAACTGGTGTCGGGATACGCAATCATGGTTCGCCGGTTTCAAATGCGCGCATTTCGTCGACTTCCTCTTGAGAGAAGATCCGGTCACCCCAGAGGCGTTTGCGTCTCGCAGCGTAATCGGGCAACTCGGGCACGGGTTTCGTGGGGGCCCCAGTCTCGCGCACCAGCCGTGCAAGGGGTTTGGCATGTTTGGTGATGAGGATTTCTTCCCCCCCGCTCAACCAAGCCTCGATCTTGGAGAAGTCATAACGCAAATCACGAACGGTAGCAGTTTTCATAGCATCACATTTATGTGATGCATCCTCTAAGTCAAGGGGGATTGGTTCATGATCGAGACAAAGCCAACCCTCCTGGATGGAGGAGTCGCTTCCATAATTCCAGAGTCCGAAGAGGGATTGCGATTCATCGATGCGTGGTGAGGTTTGATTGTGGTTGAGGTTCAAACATCCAAAATCGGCATTCATCACTTGTTTGGGAATATTTCGCCCGGTTAGCTTCTCTTCATCTGAGATGAATTCCCCCCATCTTCCTCTACTGGCTGCTGTCTGTTCTTTGCCAACGCTGCTCGTGGGGGCAGCCCCACCCCCCGTCGTCACAGCGGATTGGCTCGCTGGACATCGGGAGGAAGTGCAGATTCTGGATGTCCGCGACGATTACCATGGTTATTTCGAGGGGCATGTGCCCGGAGCAATCCATGCGGTGCACCCTCAATTCCGTTCCAGTGCCTCGGGTGTGCCCGCCCGGTTTTTGGATGCGGAGGCGGCGGGGAAATTATTCGCGCACATCGGCCTGCAGCCGGATCGTCCGGTGGTGTTGTATGGCAGCGATGAAAGGGCGGCGACTCGCGAAGGAATGTTGAGCGCCGCGATGGTGGCATACTGTTTGGAGCGAGCGGGGCATCAGGGCGGCACGGCGCTCCTGAGCGGAGGACTTGATGCCTACGCCGCCGGTCATCCCCTGGATCAGCATTTCCCCGAGATGCCCAGCGGGACTCCGCCGAATTCACCGCCTGCCAAGCCGCTTGGGGTGTCGCTGGAAGAATTGTTGACGCTTCAAGAGAAGCCTAACGTCGTGGTGGTCGATGCCCGCCCCCCTGCGGCTTACGCCGGGGAATCCAAATTCTGGCTGCGCAACGGTCATATCCCAGGCGCCATCAATTTTGATTGGCACCAATTGGTGCAGCCGGACAATTGGCATTTGTTCCGTTCGGAATCGGAGAACAAGCAGGCATTGAAAGCAGCGGGCATCACCCCGGACAAAGAGATCATCGTCTATTGCGGCACGGGCCGGGAAGCGACCCTAGCTTGGTTTTACCTGAGTAAGGTGCTCGGTTTTCCTGCGGTGCGCCTCTATGAAGGGTCGTGGACGGAATATGCGATGCGCGAGGATCTCCCCGTGGCCAAAGGTCAGGCGGTCGGCGGAACTCCGGAAGGGGAATAAACCCTACTGTTTCATAAAAATAGGACTGGTTTTATGAAGCATTAGCCCGGATAAATCACAGGGGGTTGCGTCAGTTCGTGCGATGCTTGGTTCGACAAGACTTCGCGCCGACCAAGGCGTATCCAGGGTGATACGGTGCGAGAGGCTCGGAGTCTTGTCGGGATCAATGATCGTGCGAAATGGCGTGACCCCCTGGGATTTATCCGGGTTAGGGTGAATTTTCCCTTGTGAGCCGGCTTCGGGCCATCGGATAGTCGCGCTCTCTTCCGACCATGAAAATCCGAGTGACCGTTATGCCAAAAGAAAGCGTGTTGGACCCGCAAGGGGTGGCGGTCCGCACGGCGCTGCAACACCTTGGGCTGGAAGCGGTGGAGGAGGTTCGCATCGGCAAGGTGTTGGAAATCGAGTTGCCCGGCGACTTCGCAACCCTGGAGCCGCAGTTACACGCCGCCTGCCATCAACTGCTCTCCAACCCAGTGATTGAAGATTACCGGCTCGAATGCGTCACCCCCTGAGAGGTCGCCCATGAAATTTGCCATCCTCCAATTTCCCGGGAGCAATTGCGATCAGGATTGTCTGCGGCTCTGCCGGGATGGAGCCGGGATCGAAGCCGAATATGTCTGGCACGGAGACGATTCGCTCGACGGCTTCGACGCCGTGATTGTCTCCGGCGGCTTTTCTTATGGCGATTACCTGCGCTGCGGGGCGATCGCCCGGTTCTCGCCGGTGATGCGGGCAGTCGAACGGGCAGCGGCAGAGGGCCGGTTGATTCTGGGCATTTGCAACGGCTTTCAAATCCTTTGTGAAACAGGGCTGTTGCCCGGAGCTCTCATTCGCAATCGGGGGCTCCGATTTGTTTGTGCCCGGCAACATCTTCGGGTGGAGACGGGGGATTCGCCTTTCACCAATCAATTTACCATCGGCGAAGTGATTCAGCTGCCGGTGGCGCACGGTGAAGGGTGTTATGTCGCTGAGGAAGCCACTCTCGCCCAGCTCAAGGAGGAAGACCGTATCCTGGTCCGCTATTGTGATACAGAAGGTCGAGCGGGATCAAATCCCAACGGCTCGCTCGAAGCAATCGCCGGGATTTGCAACCAAGGGCGCAATGTCTTCGGCCTCATGCCGCATCCCGACCGAGCCTTCGAACCCCGCTTGGGCGGCACCGACGGTCTACGGGTCATCACTTCCATGCTGCATTGGCTCAATCCGCAACAGGCCCCCCAACCTTTCCCCCAACGCAAACCCCAAAGCGCCGCCGCCTGATGTCTACCATCCGCACCGATTTGCAGCCAGCGATCACCCCCGAAGTCATCGCCGCCCACGGCATCACCCCGGATGAATATGCCCAAATCGAGCGCCTCCTCGGTCGCGCACCGAACCACACGGAATTGGGGGTTTTTTCGGTGATGTGGAGTGAGCATTGCTCTTACAAAAATACCCGACCGGAATTGAAAAAGTTCCCGGTCACCGGCCCCCGCGTCTTGGTGAAGGCGGGAGAAGAAAATGCGGGGGTCATTGATGTGGGCGACGGCTGGGGGGTGGCGTTCAAAATGGAAAGCCACAATCACCCGAGCGCCGTGGAGCCGTTCCAAGGAGCCGCGACCGGAGTGGGAGGAATCATTCGCGACATTTTCACCATGGGCGCCCGTCCGGTCTTCCTGCTCAACTCCTTGCGGTTCGGCTCGATTGACCAGGGAGCAGCCGCACCCAGCAACCGGCGGCTCCTCGACGGGGTGGTCGGCGGAATTAGTCACTACGGCAACTGCATCGGCATTCCGACCATTGGGGGCGAGGTTTACTTTGACGATAGTTACCAGGGCAACCCCTTGGTCAACGTGCTCTGTCTCGGGGTGTTGCGCCACGAGCAGATTGCCCGGGGAGCCGCCGAAGGAGTGGGAAACCCGGTCTTCTATGTTGGCGCCGAGACCGGTCGAGATGGTCTCGCCGGAGCGGCCTTCGCCTCGCGGGAGTTGACCGAGGAATCCAAAGAAGATCGTCCGGCGGTGCAGGTCGGGGATCCGTTCAAAGAAAAATTGCTGTTGGAAGCCTGCCTCGAATTGCTTGCCACCGACGCCGTCGCCGGCATTCAGGACATGGGCGCGGCCGGATTGACCTGTTCCACCTGCGAAACCGCCAGCCGCGGCGGCACCGGGGTCGAGATCGATTTGGAAAAAGTGCCGCTCCGGGAAAAGGGGATGACACCCTACGAAATTCTCCTGAGCGAGTCGCAGGAACGGATGTTAATTATTGTTAAAAGCGGTCGCGAACAGGTGGTGCGCGAGATTTTTGAAAAATGGGAACTTCCCTATGCCGAAGTCGGTCGGGTGACTGGGGACGGCATGATGCGGGTCAAAGTCGGCGCGTTCACCGCGGTCGAAATCCCGGCGAGCCCATTGGCGGATGAGGCCCCGGTCTACCATCGGGAGGCGCTTCCCCGCCCGTTGCCGGAGCCGTTCGATCCCCATTCGCTACCGAACACGGGGATCGTTGCCGCGTTGGAACAGTTGATCGCCAATCCGAATTTGGCCTCGAAGGCCTGGATTTATCAACAATACGATCACATGGTGCGGTCGGGCACCCTGGTCGGGCCAGGGTCGGATGCAGCGGTTTTTCTCGACCGGGAAAGCGGCAAGATCCTGGCGGCCACCACCGATTGCAACGCGGTCTATTGTGCGCTCGACCCGCGTGAAGGAGCCCGGATCGCCGTGGCGGAAGCGGTTCGCAACCTCACTTGCACCGGGGCAATCCCCCTAGCCCTTACCGACAACCTCAATTTTGGCAACCCGCACAAGCCAGAAAATTTCTGGCAACTCCGGGAAGCCGTGGAAGGGCTGGCAGAAGCCTGTCGAGCCTTCGATATCCCGGTGACCGGGGGCAATGTGAGTCTTTACAACGAGAGTCCGGTCGGCGCGATCGATCCGACGCCGACGGTGGGAGTGGTCGGGTTGATCGAGGAAGAAGCCTGGATCACCGGCATGCATTATCAGGAGCCTGGGGATGTGATGATTTTGTTGGGAGGCCTTGGCCACGAGTTGGGTGGCTCGCATTTTCTGAAGATTTGTCACGGCAAGAAAGCGGGCCTCCCGCCGCGGCTAGACATGGAGAAAGAACTTCGAACGCAGGCGGTCATTCGCCGCCTGATCCGGGAGGGTCAACTTCGGTCAGCCCACGATTTGGCTGAAGGCGGTCTCCTGATGGCCCTGGCCGAGTGCGGATTTGGCCATGCAACATTGGGGGCGGCTGTGACGTTGCCGGACAAGGGGCAGCATCCAGAAGTCACGCTTTTTAATGAAAGCCAGAGCCGTTTTCTGCTGACCACACTTCCGGAGCAAGGGGATCACGTGCTGGCCACCCTCGCTGCGGCAGGAATGGACGCCGCTCGAATCGGACGAGTGCAAGCGGGACCTCTGACGGTGTGCATCGGGGAAAATTGGCGCTTTGAATGGGACCCCCTCGCGCTCCGTGAGAAGTGGAGCAACGCCCTCCCGACACTCATGAGTTAAATGGCGTTGAACTTGTCGAGAAAAAGCGCGGGACAGTCATTTCCGAAACCACGAGACCACGAGACCGCAGACGGGTCAGCAGGTGACGGGGCGGCAGCGCTTCGCTCGCTGTTTTCTTTAGTTTGACTTCGTCAAACGCCAGCCGGTCGAACTCCGTTCTCACCCCCCCTTGCCGAAAATGGGACATTGGGCGGGAATGGGCTTGTTTGCTTGATTCGCGGGTTTGGCCAGGGCGATCTCTTCGGTGCGGATGCCGCTGAAGGCGGCGATCCGCTTGCAGAGTGCCCATTCGGCCCGTTCGGCGGCGGGCATCGGGGCGTGGCCTTCGGCTTCGGCGTTGTGCAGCTCTCGGGCAATGCGTTCGCCCTCGAGCTTGGAGCTGGCCAAGTCGGGGTAGGTGCGCTGGATGCGGCGACCGCCTCGGGTGATGATGAGAACGACGCTAATGACCCGGCCGATAATGGAAGCCCTTGGAGCGCTGCTTTCCTGAGCTGCTTTGGCGGCTTGTGCTTCTTTCTCTTTTGCACGTGCTTTGTTTCAGCTTCTGCGGCAGCCTGCCCAAGATCATGCAGGTTCCTGCCAATGCTAAAAACCTAGGGAATATTATTTTTACTACCAGCGCTAGTCCCAATGCTCCTTTTTGTCCCACTCCCGCTTCGTGAAATATTGTCGTCCTCTGGCGAGTCGATTGCGGCTGCGAAATCGGGAGAGCACGAAGCCCTCGAGGAATCGGCAGCGTCACGGAATTCAGTGGTTACGCTTTGTCTTAAATTGCCAAAATGCAAGTGAGACAAATTTATTTCTCTCCAAGAACGGGCCGCACGTTTAATCGCCGAGCCCGCTCCTTAGCGCCGCTTCCGCAGTGGCATTCAGACTTTTCCCTGTCGCCTCAGCACGCAACGCCAGCGCCTCGTGAAGGTCAGGTTGCACGCGCACGAGGAATTTACCGCTATATGCCTTGCGCGGGGCAGGCGGCAGCTTCCTGCCGTCCGCCAAGTGCAATGCGACGATTTCCTCAGCCACTTGGCAGAGTTCACGAAAGACCTTTGTTGCATCAGGGCCATGCACCCCCCCATAGGACAGCGCAGGCACGCGACCGACAAAACAGCCGTCTTCCTCGCTCCATTCCACTAATTTGGTGTAACGCGCCGCCATCATTTTCGCATCCTGCTTCATCGGTTTTCCTCCAATGCTTGGTTGATTTGCCGTTCCAGATACCGGGGACAATCATCCCCGGACTTGCCACAGATCGTCACCACCGCGCCCGTGCGGGGATGCAGCCAATTCCGATGGCTGCCTTTACCGCCGCGATTGATCCACCCGGCCTTTGCCACCAGCTTCTCCAATTCGCGGATTTTCTTCGGCATGGCTATCTGATACTATGCTATCTTACGCATGGCAAGTTTTTTTTCAAAACTCTCCGCCGCAAAGCGCGAGTGTCATAACCCGTATTTCGCACAACCGGCGATCCCATGCCCTCACGCGTCCGCACGCGCGACACTCGCATTTGAATTCGCACGCGCATCATCCCATCGCTTACATGGCCGCAGCTCTCCAAGCCAACAAACCGCTTGGCCAAGCGATCCGCGCCACGAGGAAAACACCCCCCCAAACTGATCGAGCCAGCTTGGACGGCCTCGACGCTGTTCATGCTGGCTAAAGAGACCGGTTGGAGCATGGCAACCATCTTGTGGGAAACCCCGCTGGCGGTTTTGATCCAGATGCAACATGCCTTGTTCCGCTTCAACGGACGCTGGACGGCATCGCTCGGGCCGTCGCCGTCGGATGTCGGGGTGACAGCTCAAATTTCTACCCTGCGCACCTTTTTTGACAAGGGGGCAGAAGAATGAGCGCCACTGAATTCACCATCGACACGCGGGATTTCCAGTGGGCTTTGCGGGAATTCACCCGACTCTCGCGGCGTGCGCCAGCGGACATCCTGCGTGATCAAGCCCGGTTATTTGTGGTGGATGCCGCTAAGTTGACGCCCCCGAACAAAGGCAAATGGAACCCAAAAGGGGGCCGAGCAACCGTGGCTAATGACATTGCCAAATTGTTGGCCTCGCACCGCAGAAACAGTGGCCGCAGCGCCGCAGAAATTCACAATTGATTTCGGAGCACTCGGGGGCGGGTGCAGACCAACTTACGAAAAGGGGGGCGGGATCGGCGACTCGTTTCTCGACAATCTTAAATGAGCGAAATTAAAGGCACTTTCAAGCGGGATATTAGCCCGGCGCAAGCGGCGTTGCGGTCGATTGATGGCCGGTTGCAAAACCTCGGGAGCCGGATGCTCTGGGTGAATAACATCTCCAAGAGCGCCTTCACGGTGATCAACGGAGCGTTCCGGGCCATCACCCCGGTCTTGCAGAACGTGCGGGAGGCATTCGACATGGGAGGGAAGCCCTCCGACCTGGCCGCTATGACAGGCCAAACGGCCAGTGAAGTTTTGGTCTTGCGCCAAGCTTTTGCCAACAACGGCCTGGCAGCCGCAGATTTTGAGGCGAATATTGCCCGGCTGCAACGCGCGTTGAGTGGGGTCGATGAAGAGGGGCGAAACACCAGCAAGGCGCTGGAGGCCCTGGGGATTGCCGACGGAAAACTGAACGGGCTGACGGCCTCCGGGCAGCTCGAAGGCCTCCGCCAAGCCTTCTCCCGCATCCCCGATCCGGTCGAGCGCACCCGGCTGGCCATGGAAATCTTCGGGCGCAGCGGCACGGGCCAGCGGAGATCCCGCCCAGATTGCGGCCGCTGAGAAAAGTGCCCCCGATCTGAGCTAGGAGATTTCCGCGTCACAAGCGGCTATCGGAGCTACAGCGAGCAAAACGCCCCATACGCCAAGGGCCACACCAAGCCCGGCAACCGAGTCACCAATGCTCGGGGTGGCCATTCCAACCACAACTTTCGCCTCGCCTTCGACATCACCCTCTTCGACAGCCAACCCGTCTGGACCTCCCCCCCT
>CAZSPO010000089.1:0-10987 GCA_964608775.1 uncultured Chthoniobacterales bacterium
TGTTACTCTCAACTCCGCTCGGGCGGGCGGAGCGAACTTCTCCCTCGCCGGAATCCGAATGGCGAGGCGCTCCTCCACCCCCTTCTCCTCCTCCTTCGCGGCCCCCAAGGAACTGCATTTGCTCCCCGACCACCTTGAGTTTGGACCGTTTTTGGCCAGTCTGTTTGTCATCCCAAGAATCGAGTTGGAGGCGACCCTCGATGTAGACCGGTCGGCCTTTCTTAAGATATTGACCGGCAATCTCGGCCTGACGCCCCCAGAGGGTGACGTCGACGAAGGTGGTTTCCTCCCGGCGCTCGTCGTTCTCTCCGGTGTAGGAACGGTTTATGGCCATCCCGAGTTCGGCAACGGCGGTGCCTTTCGGGGTGTAACGCACATCGGGATCCCGGGTGAGGTTTCCGATCAACATGACTTTGTTCAGGTTGGGCATGGGGAGGGAGTATGCCTCGGATTAGGCGGGAGTGGCCACCGTTTTCCGTTGGAGCACTTGATAATGCTGGCGATAGACGTCGGTATCGAATTTTAGTTTCGCTTTCAGTTTTTCAATGACGGTCGGTTCACCTTTGAAGATGAAGTTTGCGAAGTAACCGTGGTCGAGCTCGCCGGCTGCGTAGCTGAACGGGCGGGTTTCCATGCGTTGCACGGTCTCCACCTCGGCTCCTTCAGCAGCGAAGACTTTTTCGAGGCGTTCGATGATTTCTTTGGCTCCGTCCTCTTTGCCTTTGGTGTCAAGGACGAGGAGGGCTTCGTAATGGCGGGTGGTCATGGTGTGGATGGGATCGGGTTGAACTGATTTTTTGCGGCTTCAAAGCCGAGGGTTTGGGCGCAGGCGATCGCGTCGCAAGCGCGGGTGATGGCAGGGGCAATGGTGGGCCATTCGTCTGCCGGGAAATCCTGGAGAACATAATGTTCGACCGGGATGGGAAGGGTGGGCCGTCCGATGCCGAAGCGGAGGCGGGGAACGGCGTTTGTGCCGAAGTGCTCGCAGACCGACCGGAGACCGTTGTGGCCGCCAGCGCCTCCGCCGTCTCGCAGCCTGAGTCGTCCGGATGGGAGGTCGAGATCGTCGTAGATCACCAGGGTTTGTTCGGGCGCAATTTTGTGGAAGGCGGCGAAAGCGCCGACCGATTCACCGCTGAGATTCATCCAGGTGCGGGGTTTCAGCAGCCAAAACCCATCGGCGCGGGCCACCTCGCCCTTGGCGGGGCGGGAGGAGGTCCATTGGAGTTGAAGTTGGCGGGCGAAGGAGTCAGCCACGAGAAATCCGATATTGTGTCGGGAATGGGTGTATGGCGGGCCGGGGTTGCCCAAGCCGACCACCAGACGGAATGGAAGGAGGGACATGGGCGGAGCAGAAGCCAAAAAATGAGACCGGCCAGGACCGGGTCGCCTGCAGAGGGGGGCCCGGTGCGGAGCGGTTAGTCGTCGGTTTCGGATTTCTTTTCCTTGATCACTTCGGGGGCGGCAGCCGGGGTTTCTTCTGCGGCGACCGCGACCGTCGGTTCGGCGACCATGGCGACGGTTTGCTCGGCGTCGGAGAGGGCGGTGACGCCTGGTGGGAGTTTCAGGTCGCGGACATGGAGGGCGTCGCCGAGGCCGAGGGGGCTGATGTCGAAGGAGATAAGATCAGGCAGATCTTTGGGCAGACACTCGATTTCAAGGGAGCGGGTGAGGATTTCGAGAATGCCGCCCCGGGTTTTGACTCCGACGGATTCACCCATCGGTTCGAGCGGGACCTCGGAGGTGATCGTTTCATTCATCGAAACCGCCAGGAGATCGACATGAAGGATTTCGGTTGAGATGGGGTGGTGCTGGACCGCTTGGATGAGGGCGGGGCGCTTCTCCTGTTTGCCATCGGTGGTGATGGCCAGTTCCACGATCATATGTTCGTTAGTGGCGTGGGAGAGGACGGTGGCGAGCGGTTTCTTTTCGAGCTGGAGGTTTTCGGGCTCGCAGTGGGCGCCGTAAAGGACAGCGGGCACTTGATCGAGGCGCCGGATTTTGCGGTTGGCAGAGCGACCGACACCGGAGCGCTTTTGAGCCGTGAGTTGGATTTGTTTGGCCATGACGTTGCGTGAGCTTTCAGGTTTTGATTTCGAACAGCGACGTCACCGACTCGTCGTTGTGGATTCGGCGAATGCCTTCGCCGAGGAGTTGCGCGATGCAGAGCACCGTGATGCGGGCCGTTGGATTGTCCCGCACCGGGGTGCTGTTGGTGGTGATCAGTTCCGCGATCCCGGAAGCCGCCAAGCGCTCGAAAGCGAGGGGCGTGAGAACAGAATGCGAAACTCCCGCGTAAATTTTGTCGGCTCCCCTTTGGCGAAGGATGGATGCAGCCGTCGTGAGGGTGCCAGCGGTTTCCGTGAGGTCATCGACGAGGAGCACATCACGGCCTTCCACCTCGCCGATCACGTGTTGCACTTCGATTTCCGTGGCGCTTTTTCGGCGCTTATTCACGATGGCGAGGTCGGTGTGCAGATTGCTGGCGTATGCGCTCGCCATTTTCATCCCCCCAACATCCGGTGAGACCACGACAAGATTGGCCCCGAGCCCGCGGGAGGTGATGTATTGCAGAAGCACGGGAGCCGCGTAAAGATGGTCCACAGGAATGTCGAAAAAGCCCTGCAACTGTTGGGCATGGAGATCGACCGTGAGCACGCGATTTACGCCGGCTGCCACGAGAAGGTTGGCGACCAACTTGGCGGTGATGGGCACTCTGGGTTGGTCTTTTCGATCTTGGCGGGCGTAACCAAAAAATGGAATGACCGCCGTGATGCGGGCGGCACTGGCTCGGCGGGCGGCGTCCACCAAAATCAAAAGCTCCATCAAGTTTTGATTTGTGGGGGGGCAGGTCGGCTGCACAATGAAGACGTCGCGTCCGCGAATGTTTTCATTGATCTTGACGCAGGTTTCTCCATCGGGAAAGGAGGTGACGGTGGCATCACCCACGGGGACGCCGACGTGATCGCAAATTCGCTGGGCGAGGTCGCGATGCGCCGAGCCCGTGAATATTTTCATTTCTGGCCAGCCGTGGATCATTCAAGACAAAATAAGGAATGGCGAGTATAGAAGTCGCTTTAGAAGTTTCAACTGGAATCTCGTCCACGTCATCATGCCGGCCCTCCTCATCACCGCCACCGACACCGGAGCCGGCAAAACATTTGTCACTAGCCTCATCGTGCGAGCGCTGCGGGCAAGGGGAGTGGATGCCGTTGGGATGAAGCCGTTTTGTTGCGGCGACCGGACCGACGCCGAGGAACTGGAGGCGGCGAGCGATGGCTGCGAGCCATTAAATGTCCTTAACCCGGTCTGGTTTCGCGCCCCATTGGCACCCTGGGCGGCCTCTTTGGTGGAGCAACGGCCCGTTGACCTCGCCTTGGCCAAAGATCAATTTCACCAACTCCAAGCCCGACACGATTGGGTGGTGGTGGAGGGGGTCGGCGGGTGGCAGGTGCCGCTGACCGAATCGCTCACGGTCGCCGGACTGGCTGTGGATTGGGAATTACCCGTGCTGCTCGTGGCGGCCGATCGGCTTGGGGTGCTCAACCACACCTTGCTCACCGTGGAAAGCCTGCTTCGTCATCCCATTTCCTTCCTCGGCACCCTGCTCAATCAATTGCCCCTGGCCGAAGAGGATCCTTCCCGCATGACGAATAGAGCGTTGCTCGAAATGTTGCCCGGGACGGAGGTGCTGGGGGGAATCGAGCCTCACGCCACTCTGTTTCCACCTCGCATTTTGGACGAGTTGATGGCGAAGCTGGCTGCCTATAATGCCCCCAATGGTTTATGAAACCAGCTGGGCGCGAACCGCTGCGGTGGTGGCAACCGGGTTGGGGGCACGGAGGAGGGCAGAAACCATCACCACCCGCTCGGCTCCCGCTGCTAAAACGTCGGCGAGATTCTCCGGCTTGATACCGCCGATGCAGAAGACAGGGACGGGGGCGGCAACGACCACTTGTCGAATCCCGTCCAAGCCGATGGCTGGGTAGTCGGGTTTGGTTGGCGTTGCGAATAACGGACCAAACCCGATGTAATCGGCACCTTCCAAAAAGGCTTCCCTCGCTTGATCGGGCGAATGGGTCGAACGGCCCACCCATTTGCCTGGCCCAGCTAAAGTGCGGGCGGCCTCAATTGTCCCGTCATCCTGACCGATATGCACGCCCTCAGCTCCGACGATCGGGACGAGGGCCGGATGGTCGTTCAGGATGAGCGGGACCCCGGCTGAAGCGGTGATGGCATGCATCGCGGTCCCCAGCGGCACGAGCTGCTCGGGAGTGAACCCTTTGGCGCGAAGCTGAACAAGGTCGGCCCCCCCCTCGATCAATGCGCGGGTGATGGGCCCGATCGCTTCCGGGCTGACATAGCCGAGATCAACAATCCCGTAGAGACGACAGGCGGCCAGGGGAGTCATGCGACAGAAGCGCGTTGTTCGGAGGCCCATTGCTCCGCGAATTTTTCCACCCAACCCGTGTGATACTGGCAGGTCCGGAAATCGCCGTTGGTCATGATGGCTTTGAGAAAAGGAATCGTCGTATCAATGCCATCGATAATATATTCACCCAAGGCTCGGCTCATCCGGAAAGTCGCGGCTTCGCGGGTGCTGCCAGTGGTGATGAGCTTGGCGACGAGAGAATCGTAATGGGGGGGCACTGTATATTTGCTGTAAGCGTGGGAATCGATGCGGACCCCCCGACCGCCCGGCGCATAATAGAGGTCGATGGTGCCGGGGCTTGGTTGGAAGTTGCGAAAGGGATCTTCGGCATTGATCCGGCATTGGATCGCGTGATGTCGGGGGCTGGCGTTGAGCACGTGGGGCGAGAGATGTTCGCCCATGGCGACTTGGATTTGTTGTTTGACCAGGTCGACTCCATACACCTCCTCGGTGACGGTATGTTCGACCTGGATCCGGGTATTCATCTCCATGAAATAAAAATGGCCGGCTTCATCGACGAGGTATTCGAGGGTCCCCGCATTATAATAACCGACCGCTTCACAAAGCTTCAGGGAGGCCTCCCCCATCTGAGCTCTTAGCTCGGTGCTAAGAAAGGGGGAGGGACATTCCTCGACGATCTTTTGGTTCCGCCGTTGCAGGGAACAATCGCGCTCGCCTAGATGCACAATGCGCCCGTGGGTGTCGCCCATGACTTGGAATTCAATGTGGCGGGGGCACTCGATAAATTTTTCAACGTAAACCGCCGGATTTCCAAAGGCCTTTTCTGCCTCCAACCGTGCGGCATGGAATCCTTGCACCAAGCTCACGTCGTTGTTCGCCACCCGCATCCCTCGCCCCCCGCCGCCTGCGGTGGCCTTGATCATGACGGGGTAGCCGATCGATTTGGCGACAATCAGGGCCTCTTTCTCCGTGTCGATTGTCCCTTCGCTCCCAGGGGTGATGGGCACCCCGGCTTTTCGTGCGGTGGCACGCGCCCCATTCTTATCGCCCATCGACCGGATGGCAGACGGGGATGGGCCAATGAATTTGATATGGCAACTCTCGCAGACCTCGGCGAAGTGAGCGTTTTCTGCAAGAAACCCGTATCCGGGATGGATGGCGTCGACATTGGCGATCTCCGCCGCGCTGATGATGCTGCTGATCTTCAGGTAGCTCTCGGAAGAGGAGGCCGGGCCAATGCAAATGGCTTGGTCAGCCAGTTGGACGTGGAGCGAATCAACATCGACATCGGAATAAACCGCCACCGTCTTGATGCCGAGTTCCTTACAGGCGCGGATGACCCGCAAGGCAATTTCGCCGCGATTGGCGATGAGCACACGTTCAAACATGAGGGCGGTTCTCCGTCACTTGAGGCGGACCAATGGCTGACCGTAATCGACCGGTTTTCCATTCTCCGCGAGCACGGCGGCGACCACCCCAGTTTTCTCCGCGCGAATCTCGTTAAATTGTTTCATGGCCTCAATGATGCAAACCACCGTGTCTTCCTGAACCTCGGTGCCGACCTCCACGAAGGGCGGGGCATCCGGGGAAGGGGAACGGTAAAAGGTGCCGACCATGGGGGAGGTGATATCATTGACGGGATCGGGAGTCGGCGCAGCAGCTGGAGGGGCGAGTGGCGCTGGAGCCATGGTCGGCTGAATCGACATGGACGAAGAACGCTCGACGTGCTCCACAAATCCCTCACGACCGAAGCCACGGCGGAGTTTGATTTTAAAACCTTCCTGTTCGAGGGCGAACTCGCTCAGGTCATTTTTCTTCATCAAGTCGATGATCGAACGGATTTGTTTGAGATCCAACGGGGTGCTCCTTTTGAATGAATTGGGAATCGGCAACCTAGTAGCAGCCCACCGCACGGGTCAAGAAATGGTTCGGGCGAAAATGGGGGACGCCCCCAGGGTTGACCTCCTGTTTCATGAAACCAGTCCTGTTTGCTTGAGCTTTATGCACAGGGCTTTTTCTTTCAGGCGGTGACGTATCACGACGGATAGGCCCCCCGCCTTTCGGCTCCTCGCGCCCCTGCACAAAATTCTGCCGCACCCCCCCCTCTCCTGCTTTTATGAAACAGGGGAGTTGACATTCCTGAGCGGGTGGGAATGTTGCCGGTCCCCTTCCGCGTTATCCCATGGCTGCCAGCATCATCGACCCCGCCCGCCTCCTGGAGGTGGAACTGAGCAACGACGAGATCGCCCGTTACTCCCGGCATCTCATCATGCCGGAGGTGACGTTGGACGGGCAAAAAAAGCTGAAAGCCGCGAAGGTCCTTTGTATCGGCACCGGGGGGCTCGGTTCACCCATCGCCCTCTACCTGGCGGCTGCTGGCATCGGCACGCTCGGTTTGGTCGATTTTGATGTGGTCGATTATTCCAATCTGCAACGGCAAATCATTCACGGCACATCCGATATCGGACGTCGCAAAACCCGGTCGGCCAAAGCTCGCATTAAAGAGATCAATCCCAATGTCGACGTTGTCCTGCACGAAGCCCTCTTCCGCAGCGAAAACGCCGCCGAAATTGCCGAACCCTATGATGTGATTATTGACGGGACCGATAATTTTCAGACCCGCTATTTGTCGAATGACATCGCGGTTCTCCAAAAAAAGCCGAACATTTACGGATCGATCTTTCGCTTTGACGGTCAAGTCTCGGTATTCGCCCCCCATTTGGGAGCCCCCTGTTACCGGTGCATGATTCCTGAACCGCCGCCACCCGGTGAAGTGCCAACCTGTGCGGAGGGTGGGGTGCTGGGCGTGTTGCCCGGCGTGATCGGGGTGATTCAGGCGATCGAGGCGGTGAAATTAATCATGGGCATCGGCCAACCCTTGCTCGGCCGGCTCCTTCACTTTGACGCGCTTACGATGAAATTCCGGGAGTTTAAACTCCGGCGCGACCCCAAATGCCCCCTCTGCGGGGATCATCCCACGCTCACGGGGCTGATTGATTACGATGAATTTTGTGGCGTGTCGAAACCGGATGCTGCCGGAGTCGGGGAGGTTCGTCGCACGCCGTCGATCACGGTGCAGGAATTAAAACGCCGGATGGACGCCGCAGAGCCTTTCGTGCTGCTTGATGTGCGAGAAAGTTACGAAACGAAAATTAATGGGTTGCCTGGGGCGCAACCGATTCCTCTGAGTGATTTGCCGGCGAGGATGGCCGAGTTGGATAGTGCCGATGAAATCATTGTGCTCTGCCGGAACGGTCAGCGAAGTGCCACAGCGGTCGGTCTCTTGCAGGACGCCGGGTTTGGACGCATTCAGAATGTCGCCGGGGGTCTCTGGTCGTGGTCAGACCAAATCGATCCGACTATGCCGAAGTATTGACCTCACTGTTCGAGAAGAACAGGAAGGAGTTGCGCTACAGATTTTCGCAGTGCGTCATGAGCACAAACGGCTGAATCCGGCGTGATGCGTAACCGCCCGGACGTCCAAACCTCTCGCAAAACCTCTCGCAAAATATCAAGCAAGGGCCCGCGAGATAGGGAACCAGCCCTTAAATCGAGGCGGCCTATACCACCTCGACCGTCAAAACCTGACGACCGGAGTAGTAGCCACAAGAAGGACAGGCGATGTGGGGAGGCACCCGGCTGCCGCACTGGCTGCAAACCGAGAGGGAACGCGGACGCCAGCGATTGGCTGCCTTGCGGGTGCGGCTGCGCATTTTAGAAGTTTTACGTTTGGGAACGGCCATGGTGTAGAATCCTTAAGTCGAGAGCGGGTGGATGTTGGGAGGTGGTAAACGGAGTCGAAGTTCGTGTGGGCGGCGAATCTGGGCGGCGAATCTGGGCGGCGAAATTCGTTAAGCGTTTTGGTTGTCGTTTCGTTAAACGTTTCCTTTAGCGATGATCGTCGATGTCGAGTTTATTCAAGGCGTCCCACGAAGAACCGGGGGAGTCGGCGATGTTCCTCAATGCAGATGGGGATGCTGACTCCGGAGCGTGTTCCGCCGCGAGCCTATGGCCCGGACAAACACGACCCCCCGCCCAGTCGCACGTGGGATGCGGCGGAAGGGAGAGTAAAATCTCCTCTCGGACCTCCTCTGTCAAGTCAATGATTTCTGCTTGGCCCCCCTCTTTTTGCACCGCGAAATCGGGCAGCTCGACGGAGAACGGAAAGCATTCCAAGCAACGAACGCACCGGAGTTGAAATCCTGCCCCCACCCGGCCGACCACCCAGAGGCTTCCCTCTTGGCTGCCCGCTTCAACGTCGTATCGATAACCCCCATCTGGCACGACATCAGGATCGTTCAACTGGTAGACATCCTCCTCGACCACCCCGTTGAAATGAGTATGGCCGGCATTCAGCTCGCGAAGAGAGATTTTCATAGGGCAGCCTTGGTTAGGCAGACGTCTTGCCGTCGTTTTGCAGACGAAGAGCCCGCTCCACGCACTTTGGCACAAAACCCTCCAATCGGCCACCCAATCGCGCAATCTCCTTGATGATCCGCGAACTCAAATAGCTGTAATCCTCGCGCGGCATGAGAAAGATGGTCTCCACCCGCTCGTCCAACTTCCGATTCATCAGCGCCATCTGAAATTCAAACTCAAAATCTGACACCGCCCGCAGCCCGCGCACGATCACATTTGCCCCCATCTCCTCGGCAAAATGCACGAGCAACCCATCAAACCGCGTCACCCGCAGCGGCGGGAGTCCGGCTTCCGCAAGGGCTTCCCGAATCAATTGCAAACGTTGTTCGATAGGAAAAAGCGGCGTTTTTCCCTCGCCCGTCGCCGCCGCAATAATCACTTCGTCAAAGAGACCCACCGCCCGCCGGGCCACATCCAAATGCCCGTTGGTGATCGGATCAAAGCTCCCGGGATAAATCGCCCTCATTCCCATTCAATGGTGCTCGGGGGTTTGCTCGAGACGTCTAGGACAACCCGGTTGACCCCTTTGACCTCATTGATAATCCGGCTCGAGAGTCGGGCCAATAAATCGTAAGGCAACCGCACCCAGTTGGCGGTCATCCCATCCTGGCTCTCCACCACCCGCAGGGCAATGGTCGCCTCATACGTTCGCTCGTCGCCCATCACGCCGACCGATTGCACCGGCAACAGGACGGCAAAGCTCTGCCACACTTTGTAATACCAATCGGATGCCTTCATCTCGGCCACCACGATCGCGTCGGCATCCCGCAGCACCCGAAGCCGGGCCTCGGTGATCTCACCCAATATCCGGACGGCCAGACCTGGACCCGGAAATGGTTGGCGATAAACAATCTCTTTGGGAACCCCCAACTCCAACCCCACCAACCGGACTTCATCCTTAAAAAGCTGTCGGAGCGGTTCTACCAACGCAAATTGCATCTTCTCCGGTAGCCCCCCGACGTTGTGATGGCTCTTAATCAAGGCGGCCGGGTTACCCTGAATGGCCACACTCTCAATCACGTCGGGATAAAGGGTGCCTTGCGCCAGAAATTTGTAACGGGTTTGGCTTCCTTTCCCTTCCGCCCGCTTTAACTCCCGTGTCGCCGCTTCAAAAACGCTGATAAATTCGTTGCCGATCACCTTCCGCTTCTGCTCGGGATCGGTGACCCCTTTCAATTTGCGCAGAAACCGCTTTGACGCATCGACATATTTCAATTTGATCCGGAAATGGTCGGTAAACACCTGTTGGACCACCTCGGCTTCCCGGCTGCGCAACAGGCCGTTATTGACAAAAATACAGGTTAACTGATCGCCGATCGCCTTATGAAGCAGGGCCGCCGCCACCGAGGAATCGACCCCACCGCTCAGGCCGAGCACGACTTTCGCTTCCCCGACCTGTTCCCGGATTTCCTCGCAGGCCTGCTCAATGAAGGAGCCCATGGTCCAATCCGGGCGACACCCGCAAATTCGCTGTAAAAAGTTCCGCAGAATCACCGTGCCTTTTGGGGTGTGGGCGACTTCGGGATGAAATTGGAGCCCGTAAAAAAGACGCCTCGGATCTTCAATCGCCGCGAAAGCCGAGTGATCCGTCGATCCAACCGCTCGGAACCCCTCAGGCAAAGCCGCCAGTCGATCCCCATGACTGTTCCAAACCTCCAACGCCCCCCGCAACCCCGTGAAAAGCTTCGACCGCCCGGTGAGGGTCAGCTTGCCCGCGCCGTATTCCCGTTCGGTCGAACGTTCTACTTTTCCCCCGAGATAGTGGCCCATCAGTTGGACGCCGTAACAGATGCCTAAAATCGGGAGGCCGAGCGAAAAAATCGCCTTGTCCGGCCGGGGAGCCTGTTTGGCAAAAACGCTGGATGGTCCGCCCGAAAGAATGATGCCTTGGGCTCCCGTGGCCGCAATCTCAGAGGCCGATGTGTGAAACGGCAAGATCTGGGAGTAAACTTGGCATTCCCGCACCCGTCGGGCGATGACTTGAGTATATTGCGAGCCAAAGTCCAGAATGACGATGCGAGAGATTCCGCCGGTCTCACCGGCTGCCAAGGGACGCTTCATTCGCAGGTTGTAGACGAGTCACTCGGGGGACCGCCAGAGAAAAACCGCCCCGTCGCTCGCCCTTGCCCTATTTTCCACACCCGACACCAGGCCGCTTGACCCCCCGGGACCCAT
>CAZSPO010000090.1:0-10981 GCA_964608775.1 uncultured Chthoniobacterales bacterium
TGGCAGCCACCCCGCCTCCGACCGAAGCCAGGGCAGCCTTCACCGTGGTGCCAATCGCCGCGCCGATCACCACGCAGGCAGCTTGTTCAAACCCAATCGCTCCAGATGCTAAAGCCGCTAGGGTGGTGGCGACCGCCGCGCTGGAGGATTGCATCAGAATCGTCATCAACACCCCGACCCCCATCATCAGCCAATGCCCCCAAAATCCCGCGTGCGGAATCGCCGCCAAATCAAAGCGAGCCGCCGCCCCTTGCATGCCGGTTTGCATTTCGTCCAACCCCAAAAATAGAAGACCGAACCCAGCTAGGACCGCTCCCAGGGCCGCGTGCCTTCCATGACCGAGCAGTCGGAGCCCGGCTCCCGCCGCCACGAAGAGTTGCGCATAGGTCCCGACACTTAATTTGAGCCCCAGCAGCGAAACCAGCCACCCCGTGCTGGTGGTGCCGAGACTTGCTCCCATCACTACGCCGACCGAAGGGCCGAAGCCAATCACCCCGGCACTCACAAAGCCGATCGTCATCAGGGTCGTAGCCGAGGAGGACTGCATCAGCGCGGTCGCCCCGAGGCCGCTAAGAAACGCCGTGATCGGTCGTCGAGTGAGCCCCACGAGCGCCCGGCGCAAGCCATCTCCCGCCAAGG
This sequence comes from uncultured Chthoniobacterales bacterium, assembly GCA_964608775.1. Taxonomy (GTDB): domain Bacteria; phylum Verrucomicrobiota; class Verrucomicrobiia; order Chthoniobacterales; family CAZSPO01; genus CAZSPO01. Next base: position 640 of record CAZSPO010000090.1, read on the forward strand.
CTTTCAACCCGTCCGAAAGCAACACCATCCCGAGGAGAAAAAGCCCGATCCCGCCCAGCAAAGAGAACCACATGGAAGGGAAAAACTAGCACACCCCCATGAAATAACCAGCTAGGAGGACCCGCACGCAGCTAACCGGAGCGCCGACCCTCCCAACCTTGCCCTGAGAGAAGCCTCGCCGCCTGAACTTCCACCGCGAATTGCGTCGTCAAACTTGTCGAGATCGCGGCATCATTTCTTGTCACCATGTCCGCCGATCTCGAAATCTTCCTCTCCCATCTTCCCGTCGATGGCTCCGCCCTCGAAAACCTGACCTTGCGCCAACGACTCGGTTGGGATGAAGCCCGGTATCTTGCCGTGCGCCAGATCTTACATGATCACGGCCAGCTCGTGATTGTCGGCGGAGGAAATGGCGGGGCGGTGAAGCGCCGCCAGTCGGCCTCCCAACCTTCGCCTTCCCTGGCGGTGCCGAGTTCCACCCAGGAAATGTTTGCCCAGGAAGCCATCACCCTTTCTGCCCCGGCCAAGACGGCCACGGCACCCGCCGCCAAAGGACTTCCATCAGCCAGCTCCCCGATCACCTCCTATCGACACACCGACGCCACCCGGAAGAACATCCCGCCCGCAGGCCTTGCCGCTAAGTCCACCATCCAGGAAACCGATCCGCACCGCCTCAGCTACGATCCTCACCTCACGCCCGTCCTCCGCTTTGATTCCACCAGCGAGACGGATGAGATCATGCTCCACGTCCGTGAGATTCTGGAGAAAGCCAAAACCAGCACCCTCACTCCGGAGGAAACCCAGCTCCTTTCCGATGCCCTCCTCCGTTCCCGCCAGCCGTGGCTGGAGTGGGCGGGCAAGCGCGAGAAACGCTGGTTCGAGGTCGATCCCGTCGCCCTCCACATCCACGAGCGCGTCTCCGCCAGCGCCATCCTCAAGGCCGCCCAACGCCAGGACATCGAGTACGATCTCTTCGCCGATCCGAAACTCTCTCGCGAGGAGGCCATGCAGTTCTACAAACACGATGTCGATTGGGCCAACCGCCTCATCCTCGGCGATTCCCTCCAGGTCATGTCCTCGCTAGCCCGCCGCGAAGGCCTCGCCGGGAAAGTCCAAATGATCTACATCGATCCCCCCTACGGCATCAAGTTCTCCTCCAACTGGCAGAACGAAGTCGGCAAACCCGACGTCAGGGACAGCAACGACGACCTGACCCGCGAGCCGGAAATGATCAAGGCCTACCGCGATACCTGGACCCTCGGCGTCCACTCCTACCTCGATTACCTCAAACAAAGGCTCATCGTCGCACGAGAGTTGCTCACGGATTCGGGCAGCGTGTTCGTGCAGATCTCCGATGAAAATTTGCACCGGGTCAGGGCGGTGATGGATGAGGTGTTTGGGGCGGACAATTTTATCGGATTAGTTTCATTTAGAAAGACGACCGGACAATCCGGTTACTACCTCCCTGAGACGAATGACTACCTCCTTTGGTTTGGTCGTGACCGAGCACAAACCAAATTCAATCCTGTGTTTCAACCGCGAGAAGGCGGCGGATGGGTGAACTATCACTACGCCTTAGGCACGACGGAAGAGTCAATGACGCTTAATAAGGAACAGAGAGACGATTATACCTTAGTCCCCGACGACTTTTCGGTCTATCGGAGATCGCCACTAACATCTACTTCCAGTAGTGAATCGACACTACAACCGGTCGATTTTTGCGGAGTTACCTTTCGCCCTGGTAAGGGAGGATGGAAGTCAAATTCAGACGGAATTGAACGCCTCCGCCGGGCAGCGCGGTTGGAGTCTTATGGAACTACTCTTTCGTTCAGAAGATTTACAAACGACTACCCATTCTTTCCGCTAACAAACGCGTGGACTGATACTGCGAGCGGTGGCTACGGCGATGACAAGGTTTATGTGGTTCAAACAAATCAGAAGATTGTTACACGCTGCATGATGATGACAACGGCACCTGGCGATCTTGTTCTCGATCCCACCTGTGGCAGCGGCACAACGGCCTTTGTTGCCGAGCAATGGGGCCGCCGTTGGATCACCATCGATAGCTCCCGCGTCGCTGTTGCCATCGCCCGCCAGCGACTTCTTACCGCCAAGTTCGACACCTACAAAACCAAGGACGCCAGCGAAGGCGTCGATCCCGACAAGCCGAAAAACCCCGGCACCGGCTTCCACTACAAGACCGTCCCGCACATCACCCTCAAGTCGATCGCCCAGAACAAGAGTCTCGACCCGATCTTCGACAAGCACGAGGCGGTTTTGAAGGATGAATTGAGAAGGATGAATGATGAAGTGGGGAAGACGGATGCTGCATTGCACGAAAAGCTTGTTCGCAAACTCATCGCCAAGCATCAGCAAGAAGGCGGACGCGCCGTCAGCAATGCGGACCAACGCCGCTGGCTCCTCCCCGGCACCGACCCCCAGCTCATCCGAGCGCTCAAAGGCGGCAAAGGTCTCAGCGCCCTTTCCGCCAAACAAGCCGAAGCCTATCGCAAAGCGATTCCCGCGAATGACGCTTGGCAAGAATGGGAAGTCCCCTTTGACACCGACCCCGATTGGCCACAGCCCCTGCAAGACGCCCTCACCGCCTACCGCCAAGCCTGGCGCGCCAAGATGGACGAGGTGAACGCCTGCATCGAGGCGAATGCCGAGCAGGAGGAACTCGTCGATCAACCGGAGATCGTCAAAGGCGTCGTCCGCGTCACCGGCCCCTTCACCGTCGAGTCCGTCCGCCCGCTGGAAGACTCGCTCAAAGGCATCGGCCACGAAGCCCCGGATTCCCCCATCGACGGTGCCCCGGAAGAACTGGACGATAGCTTCGACCTCCCCGAGCGCGACGTCACCAACGCCGCCAGCCACATCGAACGCATGGTTGCCCTGCTGCGCACCGACGGCCTCACCTTCACCGGCAACAAGCATCTCAAGTTCGAGCGGCTCGATGGCATCGAAAGCGAGTTCCTCCACGCCGATGGCGAGACGCTTTCCGCCGACGGCGTCACCCGCAAGGTCGCCGTGGTCATCGGCCCGGAGCATGGCTCGGTCGGCAGTTTCCAGGTGAACACCGCCGTCAGCTCCGCCATCCAGCGCCATTACGATGACATCATCTTCGCCGCCTTCGCCTTCGATGCCGCCTCCCAGGATCGCATCCACGAAACCAACGAAAACCCGGCGAATAACCTCAACGCCATTATGGCGCAGATCCGCCCGGACGTTCTTCTCGGGGATCTGCTCAAAGGCAACAAAGCCGGGGGTAAAGCCGCCGAGACCGCCAAGGCCAGCCAGCAGCTCTTCACCGTCTTCGGCCAGCCCCGCACCCGCATCGAACACAAAGGCAGCGAATACACCGCCCACATGGACGGCGTGGACGTTTACGATCCCGTCAAAAACAGCATCGAGGCCACCAAGGCCGGCAAAGTCGCCGCCTGGTTCCTCGATAGCGACTATGATGGTCGCACCTTCTGCATCTGTCAGGCCTTCTTCCCCGATAAGACCGCCTGGGAGAAACTCGCCAAAGCCCTCACCGGCACGATTGATCCCGAAGCCTTCGCCGCCTTCTCCGGCACCAAGAGCCTCCCCTTCCACCCCGGCGAGCACAAACGCGTAGCGATCAAAGTCATCGACCCGCGCGGGAATGAGGTGATGCGGGTTCACAATTTATCCTGATAGCCCATGTCCTCTCCCATTTGTCCGAACCCACCCGAATGGGCGAAACTACACTCAGCCGCCATCGCTGCGGCGGCTGATGGCGAAACCTTTCCCAAGCCCTTGATCTTGGCCGGGTGGACATTTTCGACGAACGCCGACAAGCGCCAGCGCTGGGAAGAAACCGTGGCGTGGCTGGAGGCACATGACTTGACCGGATTGATCGAATCCGAAGTGGGAGGAGGCTGGTATCATGGCTGATCAGTCACCGGAATCTCCCGGGCAGTTCCTCCTCTACCAGACGGAGGACGGCCTCAGCCGTGTCGAGTGCCGGTTCCAGGATGAGACGCTTTGGCTCAGCCAAGCTCTGATGGCGGAGCTTTTCGACACCAGCCCACAGAACATCACCCTTCACCTCAAAGCCCTCTACGAGGATGGAGAGATCAGCGAGGCGGCAACTTGTAAGGAATACTTACAAGTTCGCCAGGAGGGGAAGCGGACGGTGCGGCGGGCAGTGAAACACTACAATCTCGATGCGATTCTTGCGGTCGGCTTTCGCGTCCGTTCTGCGCGAGGCACCCAATTCCGTCAGTGGGCCACCACCCATCTCCGGGAATTCCTCACCCAGGGATTCCTTATGGACGATGAGCGGATGAGGAACCCGGGTCAATCCGTCTATTTCGAGAGGGTTCTGGAGCGGATCCGGGACATCCGATCTTCCGAGAAGGTGTTCTGGCGCAAGGTCTGCGACATCTACGCGACCAGCATCGACTACGACCCCAAGGCGGAAACATCGGAGAAATTCTTCGCCACCATCCAGAACAAGATGCACTGGGCCGCCCATGGCCAGACAGCAGCCGAGGTCATTTTCAACCGCGTGGATTCCCGTAAGCCGAACATGGGCGTGATGTCCTTCCAAGGAAACTCCCCGCGCAAATCCGAAGTCACCATCGGCAAAAACTACCTCAACGAAGAAGAACTGGATACGCTCAACCGCATCGTCACCGCCTACCTCGAATTCGCCGAACTACGCGCCAAGCGCCGCGAAGCGATGCGCATGGTGGATTGGATCGCGAAACTCGATGATTTCCTGCGCCTCAGTGACTACGAGGTGCTGACTCACGCCGGAAAGATCAGTGCCGATCAAGCCCGCGACAAAGCGGAACTGGAGTATCAGGAATACCGCAAACTTCTCGACCAGCAACCCAGCGAGGTGGACAGGCATTTGGCCGATGCTCTCAAAAAGCTGGGGCAAATTGAACCAAAGCCGAAACCGTAGCCATGCCAATCCTTTCGCCCGATCCCGTCCAAACCGAACTCCCGATCCAAGCCCCGGTCGAGGAGCCGATCATCAATTCGCCGTATTACGAGCCGCTGCAGCACTGGAGCTACAGCAAGGAGGGCAAAGCGGTGAAGACTCCGGGCAGACGTCGTGCCTCCTATTTCTGGACCACACAGAAAACCGGCTCTCTCCAGCAAACCTTCGAGGCGGAAGGTTTCGATACCGACCACGGCTCGGACGACCTCCCTCTGGTCAACGCTCTGCGCTCCGATGTCACCAAGTGGCGTGCCACGAACTACGAGAACGCCACCCAGGTCACCAAGCAACTGCTCCGCCACTGGCAGGCCAAGGATCGCAAACGCCGCTTGTTCTTCTGCCAGATCGAGGCTGCGGAGACCATCATCTACATCAACGAAATCCTCGCTTCCGGTCGTAACACGAAATGGACCCAAAAGGTTACGAAGACTGACTTCGACAAGATGTTGAAGGGGGAGCGCCCTTCCTTGGCGGAAGGCATGGGCACGGTGGATTATTTCCCGACGATGGCGGATCAGCCAGCCGATGCCGATTGGGCACCCCTTCCACGCATGGGCTGCAAGATGGCCACCGGCTCCGGCAAGACCGTGGTAATGGCCATGATCATCACCTGGGCCTTCTGCAACCGCGCCCGTGTGCCCGGCGACGATCGCTTCCCTAGTGCCGTTCTCATTTGCTGCCCCAACCTCACCGTCAAAGAACGCTTGCAAGTGCTGCGCCCGGATCACCCGGCAGGCAGCTACTACGATGAGTTCGACATGACGCCGACAACCCTGCGGCCTCTGCTGAATCATGGCCGCGTGCTGGTATCCAACTGGCACGCCTTCGCCCCGGAATCCCCACACGCGGAAGCGGGCGGCAACTACGCGGTGGTGGACAAAGGCGAGGAACGCCCGGATGCCTTCGCCCGCCGAGTTTTGGGCGATCTCTACGGCAGGGGTAAAATCATGGTCTTGAACGACGAGGCTCACCACGCCTATCGCCCGAAGCCCGCCGAGAAGGCCGCCCGCAGAAGGCAAAGCGACACGGAAGTCGGCGAAGCGACGTACGAGGACGCCCTCGAAGCCACCGTATGGGTCGGTGGGTTGGACAAGTTCAACCAAGCGGTCGGTATCCAGTGCGTCGTCGATCTCTCGGCCACCCCATTTTACCTCCAGGGCACCGGCCACATCCCCGGCTCGCCGTTCCCCTGGTTGGTTTCCGATTTCGGCCTCGTGGATGCCATCGAAAGCGGCATCACCAAAATTCCGCGCTTGCCGGTGAGCGACACCACCGGACGCCCCGATCCAAAATTCTTCCGCCTCTGGGACGACATCAAGGAACAGTGCCGACGCGACGGAAAACGCCTCGTCAATGGCAAGCCGACTCCGGAAGACGTCTGGCTGTATGCGCAGGCAGCCTTCAATACCTTGGCCTCACAGTGGAAAGAACGCTTCGACTACCACAAGACGGCAAAGCCCGGGCAGCAATTCATTCCTCCCGTCATCATCGTCGTCTGCGATAACACCGATATCGCCCAATACTTTTTCGAGAAGATTTCCGGCGAAACCGAAGAGGAAATCACAGAGAAAGCAGGGAACAAAACCAAGATCACGCGGATCAAGCGCTTCAATCCGGGCGGTGTGCCTTTTGAGGCGTTGGCCAATACCGAAGACCAAACCGTCACGCTCCGCATCGACAGTAAACTCCTTTCCGAGGCGGAAAGCGGACTAGGCGGCTCGAAGCAAAAGGAGGCGGAGCGCCTGCGCTCGATCATCGCCAACGTCGGCACCAAGGGCACCGATGGCGAGAACATCCGCAGCGTCGTCTCCGTCCAGATGCTCACCGAGGGCTGGGATGCGAACAATGTCACCCAGATCCTCGGCCTGCGCGCCTTTGGTTCACAGCTTCTCTGCGAACAGGTCGTCGGTCGCGGGCTGCGCCGAATCAGCTATGATTTCTACGTCGATGGGCAAGGCCGGGAGATGCTGCCCCCCGAATACGTCGATGTCTATGGCATCCCGTTCTCCGTGATCCCGTTCAAAGGGCGAGCGAGCAATGCGCCGGAACCTGATGATCGGCCCAAGAACCACGTAAAAGCGCTCACGGAGCGTGAAGCCTGGGAGATCCGCTTTCCCGTGGTGGAAGGCTACGTCACCGACCTGGAGGATCTGGAAATCGAATGTGACGTCGCAAAAGTGGAAGGTTTGAAGATCCAGCCTACGCAAACACCAACGCAACTCTTTGTAATGCCACAAGTAGGCATCCGCGAAGGTCATGTCGGCTCAATAGACTTCAAAACAGAACCTCACGATCGCCAAAAATTCTACGATGAGCACCACCTTCAAACCATCCAGTTTGAGGCGGCACGCCACATTCTCATGCGCCTCACCGATCAGCAGCATGGCAGTCTCAAACACTATTCCCGCCAACGCTTGTTTCCGAAAATCCTCAACATCGTCGAGGATTACTGCGAATCACGAATCGATTGGAGCGGCCAACCGAAACAGGAACTCGCTCTCGAAATCTACATGAAGCCACTGGTGGACATGCTCTGCGCGGCAATCCGCCCAAGAGACGCATCCGGAGCCGAGCGCCTGCTTCCCGTCATCAACCGCTTCACCCCATGGGGCAGCAGCTCCGACGTGAACTTCACCACCGTCCGCCAGTGCTACCCTACGCAGAAAAGCCACATCGACCAGGTCGTGCTGGACACAACCCAATGGGAGCAGTCCGTCGCCCATCGACTCGAAAGCTCTGATGCGGTCTTCCACTACGTGCGCAACGACCACATGGAATTCTCCATCCCATACGAGTTCATGGGCGTGAGCCACGGGTTCTTCCCAGACTTCATCGTCAAGCTAAAGAATGGTGTGAACCTCATCCTCGAAGTCAAAGGCCAGATCGACGAAAAAGAGAAATCCAAATTCGAGGCCGCCAAACGCTGGTGCAGCGCGGTGAACAACTGGGGCAAAATGGGCACCTGGATGTTCCACGCGGCGAAAGATCCGGATCATGTGCAGAAGGAATTAAAATACTTAAGTTCAATCAATACGAAGGGAATCAGGCGGATGCCATTCCCATGAGCACACGAGGCTCTGCCTATCTCTCGCGGGCGATCCCTTGATTTGTCCCGCTCACTCGCGGCAGACTGGGCAAATGATTGATCTGACCTCGCTCACCGATTGGCTCGATACCACGCTGCGGACCCGCGAAATCCGGGATGCCGCAAACGCCTGCAACGGCTTGCAATTGGAGACCCGATTGCCAGTCACTAAACTGGCCGCAGCGGTGGATGCCTGCGGATTTACCATTCAGGCCGCCTGCCGGGCCGGAGCCCAGTGTCTGATCGTGCATCACGGGCTGCTTTGGTCAGCTCCCCAACGGCTTGTGGGCGGCGAATATGAAAAATGGGCGGCGGCCATCCAGGGCGGGCTCGCCATTTACAGCTCCCATCTCCCTCTCGATCTGCATCCCGAACTCGGCAATAACGCCGTGCTCGCCCGACGGCTCGGGCTCACCGATTGTCGGCCTTTTCTCGAAATCAAAGGCGAGACGATCGGGCTCCAGGCTGAAGCGGAGATTCCCCTGGCAACTTTTGTGGAGAAAGTGGACGGCGTGGTGCCCGGAGCCGTGCGCATTTTAGGAGCGGGCTCGAAGGTTTGTCGGCGGATCGGGATTTGCACCGGGGGAGCCGGCTCGGACATCGGGCAGGCGGCCGCCGCCGGGCTAGATACTTTCGTGACCGGCGAAGCCCCGCATTGGGTGGCCACGGCGGCGGAGGATCTCGGGATCAACCTGATTTTGGCCGGTCATTATGCGACGGAAACGTTCGGAGTAAAGGCGTTGGCCGAGCGGGCAGCGGCGGAATTCGGGTTAACCTGGGAATTCATCGATCACCCGACCGGGTTGTGATCTGAAAACGGTTCGGATTCAGAAGCAAAAAGGACGAGGCCGGTCGGATCGATGCTGTCCCCGGCTTTGGAACGTTTCATGCGGGCTTCCAAATCGGCGAGCAACGTCGGCAATCGCCGGGCTCGATCAATGGCGCTGGTATCATGTTGAGAGGCGGCCAGGTCAGGGGGCGGCGTGCTGGCCTCGCGATGGCGTTGCGCGCTTTCCCGGGCTTGCCGCATCCGGGCGAGGGCGCGGGCGCAGGCATCCAGGGTGTCATGGACAATGTCCCGGTTGAGGTCGGCGATCATGGCTCCGTGCCGGAAATCGATCTCGGCGAGGGCGCGGATGGCGTTGGCCTCAAATCGGGCGAGCATCCGGGCATCTTCGACGTGGAGCTCGGGATAACGCCGCTGGTATCGGGCCCACTCCCCGGGGTGCTCCAGTTGCAGAAGTTCGGCCCCGCGGCTTTGATTGCGAAACGCGTTGAATTGCCATTTGCCATGGGTGTCGAGGTAATGGACCTCGATGTCGCCAAACTGCCCGCGGGTAAAGCAGAGGGCGTTTGGCCGGGCGTTGCGGACCGAGGCCACCCGGCGCAGGCCCGCCGCCCAAATCCCCGCTGCCACCCCCGCCACGATCACGCAGGCCACGCCGCCGCCGTCAAAGAGCATGGTGAGCCAGGGCGGAGTCGATTCGTCTCCCAGATAAAAAAGAATGCCCGCCGCGACCACCCCGGCACCCATGGTAAACGCCGCGCCCGGTGAGGGAATAGCCAGTTTGGGGCGTGGGGCGTGGGGCATGGGAGGGTCGATTGGGAAGATTGTCGGCGCGACTTCGAGCGATGCCAGTATGCGTGAGGGCCGGACGATTCGCAATGGCCGGTCTTGCTTCGAAGCGTTCGGTCTGGTCTGTATTTTCCATGCCCCCCCCTCCGATGGCTTTCGCTTGCTCTTGTGGTTCTCCTTGCCGGTTGCGCGGCGACTCCCGTGGCCGAGTCAGGAGGGGCCGTGACCATTCCCAATAGCAACCCCCGCGCTATCCGGGCAGCGGCGGTCTCGGCATTTGCCATCGATGGATACCGCCTAGTCGTTGATGATTCTCCGCGCTCGCTCAGTTTTGACAGACCGCTCACCCCGGCCGAAGAGGTGCTGTTCGGCAGCCACACCCGGTCCACCACGATCCGGGTGCGGGTCGATCTCGTGCCGGTCCCACAAACCACCGATTTCCGTTTGATCCCGCAGGTCTCGCGAACCGCGAGCACCCGTGCGGCTCAGCGTGAAACCCCGATGCTGACCGGTCGCTGGGCGACCCAGATCCGGCCGATCTTGTTGGAGGTCCGGCGGATGGCGGCCAACGCCGGTCGACGGTGAGTGCCGTCGCAAGGCCGGACGGGCGCATCACCGAAAGTTGCGAAAAGTGTGGAGAGAGGAGGAAGCCGATGGAGCCTCTGGATCCCGGTGGAACGCGACCTCCGGGGGCGTTGAGAGC
>CAZSPO010000091.1:0-814 GCA_964608775.1 uncultured Chthoniobacterales bacterium
CGGTCAAGCAGGCGGTTTTCTCCAGTCTCGCTGGCTCGGTCGCCGGGGCGCGGGTGCTGGATCTCTTTGCAGGAAGCGGGGCATTTGGGATTGAAGCGCTGAGCCGCGGTGCGTCCGAGGCCGTGCTGGTGGAATACGACCGGCGGGCGCGACCGGTCATTCAAGAGAACCTGACCCGCTGTCGATTCCAAGCGCAGGTGGTGATCGCCGACGTCTTTCCATTTTTGCATCGGCATGCGGGAGCGTATCCGCCGTTTGACCTGATTTTTGCCGATCCCCCCTGGGCGATGCGGCATCAAGGGGAGGGGCCGTCGGAAACCGAGCGGCTGCTGGCGCATGCGCATTTGCCCGCTTGGTTGGCCAAGGGTGGCTGGCTTTTTCTCGAAGAATCGAGGGAATGGCCGGTGTCACCCCCGTGGGTCCTCCACCGGGTGCGTCGTTATGGCAATACATTTGTCCATCAACTTGGACTTGAGGGAGGCGCGAATTGAAAGAATCGGCGGAAATCGTCCGGCTCCGGGCGAGGGCCCTGCGGGTTTACAATCTGGCGTTCCCCCCCTTCTTTCTTGCGTTGCTACCGGGGGCGCTCATGCGGCTTTGGCAGCGGGGCGGATATCGGGAGGGATTCGGCATGCGATTTGGGCGGGCGGATCCCGGGCTGGCAGCATGGTGCGAACGAATGCGACCCTTGTGGATTTCGTCGGTCAGTGTGGGCGAGACCCGGTTGGCCTTGCGGGTGGTGGGAGAATTGCGGGCGCGTAAGCCGGATTTACCGCTTCTTCTGAGCACCACCACCACCACGGCGGCGGTGATG
>CAZSPO010000091.1:824-10964 GCA_964608775.1 uncultured Chthoniobacterales bacterium
TCGATCCCCGCCATCCTGATCCGCACGCCCGGCACCACGGCGGCGGTGATGGCCCGCGCGGCTTGTGAGGAAGGGATGCGGTTTTGCTACAACCCGCTCGATTTTCCGCCGATGCTCCAGCGGGCATTCACAGTGCTTCGACCGCGAGGGGTGCTGGCGATCGAGGCTTTCTGGCCAAACGCCTTCGCAACCGCCCGCGCCCGGGGAATTCCGACTGCCTGGGTGCCCCGGATTAGCCCACGGTCCCGGGGGCGGTATGCCCGGTTGGGCCAAACCGCTGGAGCCCTTTTCAGCCTCGCCGACCCGATCATGGTGGGCTTCCCATGCGAGCGGGATTGGTTGATTCGGATGGGGGTGCCGGGCCAGAGGATTGTCGAAACGGGCAGCGTAAAATTTGATCTCCCCGCCTCGTCCGCCCCGGTGGAGCCTCCGGCTTTTCGGGCTCGATTGGATCGACTGGGTTGGGTGCACGAGACCGGTCCTATCATCATCGGTGGCAGCACCTTTCCCGGCGAAGAAACCTTGCTCATCCGGGCGTGCCGGGAGGCGTTCGGGACGAATGCTTGGCGGCTCATTTGTGTGCCCCGCCATGTGGAACGGGCGAGGTCGGTGGTGCGGGAATGTGCGGCCCTCGGGGAAACGGTCGCCTTGCGCAGTGAGGAGTCGGTCCGTCGCGCCCGGGTGCTGGTCGTTGATACGACGGGGGAACTGGCCGATTGGTATGCGTGCGCGGGAGTCGCGGTGGTTGGCAAAAGTTTCCTGGCCCGAGGGGGGCAGAATCCGGTCGAACCATGCCTGGCCGGGTGTCGGGTGCTCGCAGGGCCGCATCTGGAGAACTTTCTGGAAATCGCAACGGACCTCGAAGCAGGCGGTCTCCTGGATCGAGTGGCGGGTGCAGGAGAATTGGCGGGAGCCCTTCGCCGGGCGGCGGCACCGGATCACCCTGGGCGGGCGAGCATCCGCGAAATGGCTTGCAAAGCGGTGGCTCGACACCGAGGGGCAGCTGGGCGGGTGGCTGAGGCTTTGCTGGATCGAATTCTGCCCCGCGTTACTTAACCCCCCAGTTTCATAAAACCAGTCGTGCTTGCTTGATCTTTTTGCCCAGAGCTTTGTCGTTCAGGCGGTTGCGTATCTCAACGGATACGCCCCCGCCTTTTGCTGTTCCGCGCTCCCGCGCTCCACACCCTTCGGGCTGGCTTCGGCAGGCGGTCTCAAGGCCCCCCGGCCTTTCGGCTCTTCGCGCTCTGGGCAAAAATCTGCGGCGCAACCCTTTCCTGTTTTTATGACACAGGGGGGGCTGACGAAAAAGCCGTGGAATCCTGGCCAAATCTCCGGTTGCCGCAGCCGAGGTGAGCAGGCTTGCCATTGGATGCCGTTCCCGCCACGTTCGCCCGAAACGATCCTCTGCACGCCGATTGAACGTCCCCTCCCCTGCTTCCTCCTGGCTCCAGAGCCTTCTCCACCGTCTCACCCGCGGAATCGGCCCCCTCGAACGCCGGGCCGGTCGGCGGCTTCTCCAATATGTCGCTCCTTACAAAGGTCGCGTCATTCTGGGCACGGCTTTCGGGGTCGTGTATGGGGCGGTCAATGGCATGGTCCCCCTCGCCATCAATGCGGTGATGGAAACAATCTTTGGGGGTCAGGCTTCCCAGGCCCAGCTTGCCGAGGCGGTCAAGACCGGCACTGGTCCGGCCCTCACAGCGGTCCTCTGGGTTTGCCTTTTTATTCCTTTGCTGATGGCCGTTCGTGCCCTGCTGACTTATGGCAATGCTTATTTCATGGCGTGGGTCAGCCTCCGAATGCTTTGCGATCTCCGGCTCGACCTTTTTCGTGCGATGCTGGGCCAAAGCCTTGGCTTCTTTCACCGCCAACGAGCCGGCGAACTGATCGCCCGCGTCTCCAGCGAGACGCGCATGATTCAATTTGCCCTCACGACCGTTAGCACCGACCTGGTGAAACAGCCGGTCTCCATTCTGACGGGCGTGGCCGTGCTTCTCTATTTTGATTGGGTCTTCACCCTCTGCACCCTAGTCGTTTTTCCTGTCTGTCTCGCCCCGATGCTGATTTACGGCAAACGCATTCGTAAAAGCGGGCGAGAGGAGGAACATGACATGAGCAACATGATGGTGGTGCTGCAAGAATGCTTCGCCGGCATCCGGGTCATTAAATCGTTCGCCCGCGAAGACCGCGAATTGCAGCGGTTCGACGAAGCCAATCGCGCCCAGTTCGGCAACAGCATGCGGGTGCGACGCGCCACTGACATCGTCAGCCCGCTGGTCGAAGTCGTCGCGGCTATCGGGGTGGCATTTGCCCTCCTCTATGTCGCCTGGCGGGGGCTGCCCGCTGCGACCTTTCTCGCCCTCTTATCAGGCATTTTTTTGCTCTACGAACCGATCAAACATATCAGCCGCCTGCATCTCACCGTGCAAAAGTGTCTCTCGGCTACCGTGAACATTCTCGACCTCCTCGACCTGCGCCCCGAGGTGCCCGACCCGCCTGATCCTCTGCCCTTTCGGGAAGTGCGGGGTGATGTCCGGTTTGAAAATATCTCCTTCGCTTATGCCTCCGGCCAAAGCGCTCTTGCACGAATCTCTCTTGCCATCCCCGCCGGCACCACCGCCGCGTTGGTCGGTGAAAGTGGGGCGGGAAAATCGACGCTCTTCAGTCTCCTCCTCCGTTTTTATGACCCGCAAGCCGGGGCGATTACCATTGACGACCTTCCGATTCAACGCCTGCGTCTCACGGATCTCCGGCACCAAATCGCTTATGTTACCCAGGAGACTTTTCTTTTTCACGAATCGATCCGGGAGAATATTCGCTACGGCCGGTTGGACGCCACCGACGCCGAAGTGGAGGAGGCGGCCCGGCTGGCTTTTGCCCATGATTTCATCCTCGCTTCGCCGGGCGGATACGACACGGTCATTGGCGACAAGGGAGCCATGCTCTCTGGTGGACAGCAGCAACGCCTAGCCATTGCCCGGGCCTTCCTGAAAAATGCCCCGATTCTCCTCCTGGACGAAGCCACCTCCGCCCTTGATTCCCAGTCAGAAAAACAAATTCAACGTGCGATTGAACAGCTCAGCGCCGGTCGCACCGTGCTCGTGATCGCCCACCGGCTCTCCACGGTCCTTCATGCTGATACCATTTACGTTCTGAAAAACGGTCGCCTCGCGGCCAGCGGTCCGCATCATGAGTTGTTAGCGCATTCCCCCGAATACCAAGGTCTCTACCATCTGCAATTCGCCGGTGGAACTTCCGCTCCCGCCCCATGACCGCCCTGCAAGCCACCTGGGCTGCGGGCGGCACGATGATCACGATTGAGCGCTTCATGGCCGAAGCTCTCTACCATCCAGTGCAGGGGTATTACATGCGGGAACGTCCCAAATTTGGCTCGCGCGGTGATTTCACCACAGCGCCTCATCTTGGAGAGACGCTGGCGATCGCCATCGCTCGCTGGCTGCTCCAGCGGCGTCCGCCCCGTTCAGGACCATTGGAAATTATAGAGACCGGCGCGGGCGACGGGCGGTTGGCCACCCAAATCCTTGACGCGCTTGGCTGGTGGCAACGCCGTCGCACTTCTTATCGTATCGTAGAAATTTCCCCCTTTCTCCGCACCCGCCAACAACAGACCCGATATGCCCGCACGATCCGTTGGTATCCTGACATCACCTTAGCCCTTGCTGATTGTGCGCGACCAGTGGTGGTCTCCAATGAATTCGTCGACGCCTTCCCCTGTCGCCAATTCGAATGGCGGGATGGGCGCTGGTGGGAAATCGCTCTCTCATTCTCCTCTGATGGGGCGATCCTACGGAGCTTGATTCCCTTTCGTCCCCCGGTCGGCCCGATGCCCGGCATCGCCCTCCTGCCTGCAGTCGCCTCAAATTGGCCTAGGGACGGGCAACGGGTGGAATACCACGGGGCATACGCCGATTGGTTCGCCGCTGCTTTTGACAACCGTCGCCCGGTCGACTTGCTCACCATTGACTATGGAGCCACCTTCCCAGGGCTCTACCATCGTCGGCCCCGCGGTACGCTCCGCGCTTACTACCATCATCTGCGACTTGAAGATGAGGAAGTTTTTGAACGCGCGGGTCACCAAGATCTGACGGCCGATGTCAATTTCTCCGACCTCACCAGTCTTGCGAGCGGCTATGGCTTCGTTCCGCAGCTTACTTCCTTAGCAGATTTTCTCACAACGTTTTCCGGTTCCCGCCCGATCCCGGTTCCATTCACGGATTCGTTTGGCCCGGGCGGGGCATTTCAAGTGTTGGCGCTTGCCCGGCTCTGAATTCAAACCCGGGACACCGGTTGACGACGGTCAACCCCAAAAGTCCATAAAACAGGGGGGTTACTCCGCAGCCAACTTGGATTGGCTGTGACGGATATCTTCTGCCTCTTCGGCAAATACCACATCTTCGGCGATATTCGTCGCGTGGTCCCCCACCCGTTCCAAGCTCCGCGCCACGAATATCAAGGCGAGATAATCATGCACCCGCTCGGTGTGATGCGAGATGGCATCGATCAATCGCAGGGCGATATCGTGGTTCATTCGGTCTATCTCGCGATCTCTTTCTTTTAGCGACCGCGCCAAAGGCACATCCCGGTCGGCGCACGCGCGCAGGCTATCTTTAAAAATGGCGGTCACCCGGACAAACAACGGCTCAAGTAGAATGGTTTCCTCTAGCAGCGCCCCTTGGTTTAGCTTACGAGCTCGGCGCGCGATGGTCGTGGCCTGGTCGGCCACCCGTTCCAAGTTGGAGCTGATCCGCATGGTCGCGACCACCGCCCGAAGATCCCCCGCGACGGGTTGGTAACGCGTGATGATTTCTATCCCTGAAAAATCGATCTGTTTTTCCAGCAAATCGATTTCTTCATCATCAATAATCGCGCGATTGCACAAATCCGAATCGCGCCGGGCCAGACCGGCTGCTGCATTATTCAAATTCCGTTCGGCCAGGCTGCCCATCATCAAGAGGTTTTCCCGGAGCTGGGCGAGCGCATCGGCGAAGGTCTTCAGGGTATGGCGAAATTCAGGCATTTTCACGAATGAATCGGTGGCAACCCCACACCATGTGAGGCCTTCCTTAAAATGTCATGATGCGGGGTCTGATGCGAGTTGTCGTTGAGAAATTAAATGCCTTACGGGTGGAGTGACGCTTTGATTGCAAAAAGTGAGGGGAATGAAACGCTGACAAGCCGGGGCATTCTGTCAACGCGGCGAAGCCGTCAAAATGAGGGCTCCGCCCTTCGGACCGAACACGGCAGCAGAGTGCCGTGGCGATTGCGCTTCGCACTCCCGACCGCCGCTTGCGCTTCCTGTAGCCGCCCCACCCCGCTGGGGCTTTGGGAATGGGGTTTGGCGTTATAGTTTTGGTTGACCGACGATGGGCGGGAGGCAAGATCAGGTGATGACTTGTGATCCGCCCCGGCCTGCCGCTCGCCTCTGGGCGTGTCGCCTGTTTGGGATGGGCGGACTGGTCTTTTTAGCCGGGACGGTCGGTGGACAGGACCTGGGGGTTTCGGCGTTGGATTGGGCTCCGATGGAGACGCCTTTGGGGGAAGTGGGGCAGGACTTTGGGATGAGTGATCCGGCCTTTGCGCCACTCGGTTTACCCTTGGGGCAGGCGTTGGAAGAGGGGCGCGGTTCTCGGTTGGAGCCAACTTTGAATGCCAGTGCCATCTATGATGACAATCTGTTTCTGACGGAGACCAATCCAGAGAGCGACATGATTTACACGGTGAGCATTGGAGCCACAGGTAATTATGGCAACTCGGATGACAACGCGAATTTCCGCTTTGACTACGCCTCCCAGTTTCTTCTTTACCAGCGGAACACCGATCAGAACAGCGTGGAACAAGCGTTGGAAGCCGAGGCGGGATATCGCTGGCAGAAGCTGCGCCTAGCTGGGACGGTGGATTATGCCTATTTAACCTCGGCAGATCGGTTTGTGAACGGGTTTGCCAACCGGCACTTTGTCCGGTCCGGGTTGGAAGCGGCGTATGATTGGACGGGCAAGACCGATTTGGGGCTGGCGATTTTTTATGAGGCCACGGTCTTCGAGGGTTTTCAAGATGATCACCAGGGAGTGGCGAACGTTTTTCTCGACTGGCAGGCGACTGGAAAGACCACGTTGGGATTGGCCTATGTTTTTACCGTGGCCCAACCGGAGAACAGCGATTTACAAACCTTCCATGCGTTGGAACTGCGTTGGCGTTATGAGCCGACCGCGAAAATGGCGTTTGAAGCGGAAGGCGGGCTGAGTTTTCAACAATACAGCCCCGGCGGGCGGAATGGCAGCCCGATCTTTGTCTTTGCGGCCCGAGGCGAGTGGCAGCCCGATGTTTATACCACCCTGAGCTTTCGTGCCTATCGCAACAACGAGTTTTCGCCCACCACCGCCGGGGAAAACTTCATCGCGACCGGCATCGAGTTCCTCGCGCAGAGGCGGTTATTGGGAGTTTTTCTATTTGATCTTTCTGCAGGTTACGAATTCGATGCGTTTTTCTTCACGGACGGATCCGGCAGACCCGGCCGGGATGATCAATACCTTTTTCTCCGACCGCGGGTGACGTGGCAGTTGTCCCCGAGAATGACGATCGGGGTCTTTTATGAATACCGGGAAAATTTCTCCACTGAGACAGGCGGCAACTTCCAGAACAACCGGATGGGGGTCGAAGCCGATTTCCTCTTTTAAAATGCCCAAGCCGCTCCGCGTTTGCCTGCTGATTCTCCTGGGTTGCCTCCTTCCCGCAGGCGGGGTGGCGCAGAAGGATAATTACAAAATTCAACCGAACGACCTGCTCGACATCCGGGTTTATGAAGAGGACGACCTGAATACGACGGCACGGGTGGGGGCTGATGGTCGGATTGCGATGCCGTTGATTGGTGCGGTGAAAGTCTCGGGCCTTTCAGTCCAACAAGCGGTGGAAAAGCTCCAGGCAGCGTATCGTCGAGGCTATCTGGTCAGTCCCCAGGTCTCCCTGCTAATCAGTGAACACGGGCAGCAGACCTTCACGGTGCTCGGGCAGGTGGTGCGCCCTGGCAATTATGCCTTGGATGGGACCAAAACGATGACGTTAATTGAAGCGATCGGGTTGGCAGGAGGCTACACCCGGATTGCCAGTCCTTCGCGCATCACCATCCTGCGCCGGAGCGGCAGTCAGGCGACTTTGCTCAAGGTCGATGGGCGCTCCAACAAAGGGGAGGATCCGGTCACGGTGATTATTCAACCGAACGACGTGATTACCGTCGGCGAATCCTTGTTTTAGATCGGCGTCCATGATTCATCCCAAGGTTTCATGAGTGATTTCGAAGAAATTCCGGCGCGAGGCATTAATCTCCAGCGTTATCTGGATTTGTTGCTGCGCCGGGCGTGGCTGGTGGCGGTCTGTGGGGTGGGGATGACGGCTGCGGCATTTCTTTATGCGCAATCGCTCCCAAGTTTTTACACCGCCACGGCCACCATGCTCGTCGAGCCGCAGCAGCGGGAGATGGTGGAGATTGGCGGGAGCCGCGGGTCGGCCTTTGAGAAGTCGGACATGCTCAACACCGTGGTCGATATGTTGCGCAGCCGCTCGTTGATGGAGCAGGTGGTGAGCCAGCGGATTTTCCGCGAACGCCGATTGGCCGGGGGGAAAACCGAGACGGAGGGGGATGTGGCGGCGTTGGCGGCTGAGCTCGGTTTTCGAACGGGGGTGGGGCTCCGGCCTGAGACCCGATTGATCGATATTACTGTAGAAAACCGCGATCCGGAATTGGCCCGAGATTATGCCCAGGCCATTTACGATGAATTTGTCAAGCGGGTGGTCCAGCAGATGACCGATTCCACGTTATTGGCCAACCGCTATTTGTTGGAGGAAGAAGAGCGGCTGCGGGGCCAGTTGCAGGCTTCCGAGAGTGCGTTGCAGGCCTATCGCGAGGAGCATGGAGAGGTCTTTATCGACGACCGCCAGAGTCTCTTGCTTCAGCAGTTGCAGCAAATCAGCGCCCAGGCCATCGAAGCGCGCAACGCCCGGGCCAACCTCGAGTCCGACCTCCAAGTCCTGGAAGGGCTGGAAGGGAGCGACACCCAGCGGGCGCTGGAACTGGTCAGCATCGCCGAACTGCCCACCGTGGCCTCTGCTCGGGCCGCGCTCGCCGGTGCGGAGTCGGATTTTGCCGTGCTCAAAGAACGTTACCTTTCGTTGCACCCCAAATATATCGCAGCGGCGAGTCGGGTGGAGGAATTGCAACGGGCGCTCGATGCCATTGTGCGGGAGTCGCAGGATGTCATTTTAAAACAACGCCTGAAGATTGCCCGCGACCGTGAAGCCCGGATCAACCAGCTCTTGGAAGAGCAACAAACCAACGTGTTGGAAATGCAGCGGCTCACGATTCCCTACGACGTGTTGAAACGACAGGCCGACTCTGACCGGGCGTTGTATGAGGCGGTGGTGACCCGGCTCAAAGAGACCACCCTCGCTCCGGCGACGGTCTCTCTGCCATACCGACTGGCCGAGCCGCCTGTGGCGTCGGGTTATCCCGACCGCCCCAACCGAAAACGGATCGTGCTCGCGGGGGTCGCCCTCGGACTCATGCTGGGGGTTGGGTTAATCGTTCTACTCGATCTGCTTAATCCGGCGGTGCGGGATGAATGGGACATACTCGACGCGGGACCGGTCGTCTTGGGGAAAGTGGGGGCGGGTCGTGCGGGCGAGACGCTGGCTGGAGAAGAGGCTTACCGTTCGTTGCGGACGACGCTAGCGGCCTTGCCGGGAGAGGCGACCAGGCGATTGCTGCTGGTGCCTGTCTCGGGTGGACCCGCCCCGACCGAAGCGGCTCTCCGGTTGGCAACCGCCTTCGCCCGGCAAGGAACCGATACCTTGCTGGCCGATACCGATTTTCACGGACCGACCCTCAGCGGGGTCCTGGGGAGGAAAGGGGTGAACCCACCCCGGACTTTGGAACAGGTCCTTGCCTCTGGAGGTGAAGTTTTTTCGCCCGCCGAAGCCCTCCCAGGCACCCCGCAGCTCTGGGTGTTTCCGGCGGGGCAAGCCTCGGCTGAATGGCGAGAGCGGCTCAGCGGCGGTCTGTTGGCTCCGTGGCTCGAGCAGTGGCAGAGTCAATTTAGCACAATCTTGGTCGTGACCGCCCCGTTGGCCGAGGTGCGGGACGCCGTCTCGCTGCTCGGAAGCAGCCGCTATGTTTGTTTGCTTGTCGAACAGGGCCGGACCCGCCGGGACGCCCTGCGGGAGGCGATCGCGGCGGTTCAATCGGTGCCTCATGGCTTGGTATTGATCCGGCGGGGGACTCCCGGTCGGGGATGAACAGCGGACTGAGAACGCGGGTAGCCGACTCGCTCGGTCGGCTGATGGCTTCGGCACGGCACTTGGTGGTTTTTTCCGGGCTTGAAATCGTTGCACGCGGTTTCCAACTGCTCGGCTCCCTCTTGGTGGTGCGGGCGATGACGAAAGAAGATTACGCTTGGTATTCCTTGGCGATCGGTTGCCAGGGAATGATCGGCCATCTCACCATGATTGGAGCGGGCGCGGCGCTTTTCTCATTGGGGGGTCGGGTGGTAAATGATCGGGTGGCGTTGGGAAGGGTGGTGTTTGCGGTGAAACGCTGGCGGAATTTTATCCTGCTCACCACGGTGCCGATTTTGGTGCCGATATTTGGTTTTTTGCTGCATCGCAATGGCTGCCCGCCGGTGGTGCTCGCCATGCTTCTGGTGCTGGCGGTTTTGACCATGGTGCTGGAAATCCAGCGGCATCTGCTGGCGGCCCCGCTCGAATTGGCTGCCCGTTACAATTTGCTCCAAGGCGTTGACGCTGTCGCCAGCGCGATTCGGGTG
Organism: uncultured Chthoniobacterales bacterium; assembly: GCA_964608775.1. Classification (GTDB taxonomy): domain Bacteria; phylum Verrucomicrobiota; class Verrucomicrobiia; order Chthoniobacterales; family CAZSPO01; genus CAZSPO01. The sequence continues at coordinate 10,658 of CAZSPO010000091.1, forward strand.
GCGGCAATCGCGGCCTTGATTCTTTGCGCCCTGGCCCAGCCGGTGCCTGTCATGCTGGTGGCGGTCGTCTTGACGGGGTGGGTGCCCCTCCTGCTGCTCCGGCGTCCGGCCGCGGCGGTCGCCGATCCGACGCAGCGAGAAGCTTCGCCCGAAGTCTGGAAACGAATTCGGGGCCTCTCCCTCTCAGCCGTGCCCGCCTCCTTTTCCTACGTCGCCGAGGCCCAGTTTGCTGGGTTCTTTGTGGCGCTGGCCGGTCAGACTGACGGGGTCGCCAATCTCGGGGCGCTCACCCGGTTGGGGCTGATTC
>CAZSPO010000092.1:0-10868 GCA_964608775.1 uncultured Chthoniobacterales bacterium
AACCCGACCGGGGGTCAGCGACAGTATGAGCGAGCGAGAAACGGACGGCCGAACGACGACGAACGGATGACGAAGGTCCAAACGAGGTTCGTAAATAACGCATCCGGACATCGTAACGAGGATTTCTGAGCCGCTGGAAAAGAACGATCATAAATCCGGATCTGTCGTTAGATTTCACCGGGCTCAAAGTCCGCCCGTCCTTCCGAATCAAGCTAATTTCTTTTGTCGTGTCGGCAGCGCTCATTGACTACTGTGTTTGAGCGCCATCGCCATCCGTTTCGCCGATCCGTAGGCGTTGATCACCACCGGGAAATCGCTCGTCCGTCCGTCAATCGTCGGCTGGTCGAATCGAAGGGCTCGCCCGCCCCCCGCCCGTTTCATTTCGCGATCTGCCAACGCCGTGATTTCGAGTTCAGTCGCAACGGGCTCTTGGATGCGGATCAATTCTCCGGCTTGCTCAAGCGCATCGGCAAAGGCGCCGAAAGAGGGGTAGCTCATGATTGGTTAATTTAGCCCCAAAAATTCAAATGGCTGCACACCATTTCGCAGGATCGCGAGGGTCATCGCATCGTTTCCGAACCGATGGCCCGGTTGGCGCTAAGTTCCGCAGGCCCAGCGAATTCCTTCCGGCAGCTCGCTCAGCCCATCCCGACTTCCGACCACGCCTCCAGCGAATCGGTCGAGGTGTCGGGGGCAATTGTGTCAAAAATGTAACAACCGCCCACCGCACACTTGCTTTAAATGAACGGGTGACGCAACGGTTGCCCCATGTTTGCCTCCGACGATTCAGGTGTCCCAGCCTCGTGATTTTGTCGCTTCTGTGCCTGCTTTTTCCTGGCTCGGCCTTACGTGTGACCGCCCAGTCCGGCTTGACCGCGCAAGAGCTCTATATTGCCGCCAACTCGGCTTACAACGCCCGGGATTACGCGAAAGCCGCGCCGTTGTATGAAGAATTCGTCAGCAATTACGGCACGAGTTTGGAGGCGGAAAATGCCATGCGGATTGTGCTGCCCCATCTGGTCTTCAGTTACATTCGGATGTTGCAATACGACCAGGCGCTCGCTCGCCTGCCACAAGCGCTCGCGTTGTCCGACCTTCAAAATGATTACAAAGAAGAGCTCACTTTTTGGCTCGGAGCCTGCCAGCTTCAAACGGAATCGTACGACGAGGCTTACGCGACACTGGTGGGGTTCGCCGAAGATTTTCCCAAGTCAAACAAGCGCGCGGAAGCCGGCTTGCTCGCTGCCACCGCGAAGATTCTGCAGGAAAAATGGCCGGATGCCGCCACGATTGCGGAGAGTATCAAGGACGAGCTCGACACCGAAAACCGCGGACGGGCGGTGATTTTGCAACTCTACGCCTTGGTGGAGGCGAACGAACTTGACGCGGCCTTGGAGGTTCTCCGAACGGAATATCCTCGGCTCGATCAGATGGTGCAGCTGGCTGCTTTTCAGATGATGGCTTTGCAAGTCGGCTCGGCTCTGCTCGAAGCGGAGCGTTATCGCGAGGCGCTGGCTGCCCTCCAGCGCATCTGGGATCGGGACCGGTTGCTGCGACACCAGGAAGACCGTCTCGATTTCCTTCGCCAGCGCCAAGCCGCGCTCGCCCGCACAAACACGCCCGAGGCCGCTTACCAGCTCTATCAACTCAACCAGCTAGAGGCGAAAATTCGGCGGGAAATCGAGACGTTCACCAAGATCGAACATTACGACAGCGCCCTTCGTTTCCGGCTCGCCTCGGCCTTTCTCGGAATGCAACGCTATCGCGAGGCCGCTCTGGTGCTGGAAGAAATGCTGGCGTCGCTCCCCCCGGATCCGGTCGTTGAGCAGGCGTCAGAAACGCAGATCAAAGCTTGGTTCGCTATCGAACGCTGGCCTCGCGCCGTCGAAGCCGCCAATGCCTTCGAAGCAAAATTTCCTCAATCCGAAAAGCTCCCCCTGATCCTCTACATGAAGGGCCAAGCGGAGCAAAACGATCTTCAATACGAGGCCTCCATCGCCACACTCCGCGACCTCTTGCTTCGTTACCCTAAAGCGGACATCGCGCCACGCGCCCTTTTCCTCGTCGGATTCGGCCAACTGCTCTCCGAAGATTTTGAAGGAGCCCGGGAGACCTTCGCCCGCGTCCAACGCGATCATGCCAAAGACCCGATCGCCGAGACTGCCATGTTCTGGGCCGGGATGACAGAGTCGCTCGACTCCCAATTTGAAGCCGCCCGCGAACAACTCGCCGCATATTTAGAACGTTATCCCAGCGGGCTCCACGCTGCCGAAGCGGAATTCCGACGGGCTTACTGTGCGCAATCGCTTCGCGATTTCCCGCTCGCCATTGAAGAACTCCGAGCCTACCTCGCCCGACACCCTGCCGGGGTCCAACGGGACGAAGCGCTCCTTCTCCTCGGCGATGCCCTCATGGCAGAGGGCGAAATCGACGAGGGGATCGCGGCTCTCAAGCAGATTCAACCGGATTCGACGAAATTTTACGAAGAAGGCTGGTTCAAAATCGCAAAAGCCCTCCGGCTGTTAGAAGATTATCCGGGGCTCCGCGCGCATCTCGCGCAGTTCCGGGCCGAATCCCCCCGCAGCCCACGCGTTGCGGAAGCCGTCTATTGGATGGGCTGGGCTCATCGCCAGGAAGGCGATGATGAACGCGCCCGCGAAGTTTCGTGGGAAGCGATTCGCGAGCTCGGCCCCGACCCCGCGATTCGCTCGGTGGAAGATCTCTTCGTGGGCCTGCAAAAATTGTATGCCGCCGATGACACCCAGCGGGCTCTCTACCAACAGCTTCTTCAGGATTTACAGGAGCAGGCCGCCGCCCGCAACGAGCCGACCCTCCAAATGCGCGCGCTCTGGGCCGAGGGCAAGGCAATGGAACGCCGGGATCCCACCGGAGCCCGCGCGAAAATTACCGAAGCCGCTCCCTTCATCACAGTCGATAATACCAACCCGCTCATCCTATTCGATGTGGCCTCCGCATTCCAAGAGCGGGGCGAGCTCCTCCCCGCCCGCGACCTCTACTTGGCGCTCGTGAAGTGGAACCCTCGCGCCCCCCAACGAGCCGATGCCCATGCGCAACTCGGCTTTATCGCCCTCGCCCTCGGCGAACCGGCCGCAGCCCTGGAAGCGTTTGACGAATTCGACCGCCTCACCCTCGGTTCCTCTCTGTTCGGCCAAGTGATGCTCGCCCGCGCCACGCTCCTTATCGAACGCGACCGGATGGATGACGCCCAAGCCACCCTAGAAAAGGTCCTGGCCAGCGAAACCACCCCGGGCCGCGACAAGGCCGCTGCTCTGTACGCCATCGGCGAGCTCCAAATGGCGCAGAAAAACTTCTCGCTCGCCGTCCCCTATTACCAACGACTCTACGTCCTTTACGGTCGTTGGACTGACTATGTCGCGAAAGCCTATCTCCGTAGCGGGGAAGCGTTCGAAGCCCTCCAGGACCGCGACGCCGCCCTGGCCACTTACCAGGAAATGCTCGGGCGTGAAGAACTCGCCGACGCCCCGGAGCTTGAAGCCGCCCGCTCCCGGATTGTTCAACTCGGCGGCACCCTCACCCCGCCTGCCGAAGAGGCTCCACCCACCCCAGCCAAGGAGCCCGCCGCCTCATGAATCGACGGTTCCTCTTTCTCCTCTGGATCAGCGTCGGCGCTGTCACGCTTTTCGCTCAAACCAGCGATATTCCGGACATTCTCTATCGACAAAATGGAGCGGTCGTGAGCGGTCGGATTGTCGAGGCCGATGAGCGATTTGTCCGGATGCAGGTCAGCCTGGGCCCCGACCGCCAAGGGGTCATCTCGATTCCCCTTTCCGACGTTGACCGCGCGACCTTTGCGCCCAACCCCGACCAAGCCGCGTTTCTGTCAGCGGCCGGATTCCAAGATCTGGCCCGGCTCCTGAACCTTTGGAAAGAACGCAGGGCTCTCCTCCGGTTGGAAGGTTCCGACGCGATCCCGATCGGCCTCGCCCTGGCCCGAGCCCTCCGGAATTCGCCTCACGCCGCCCAACGCGAGGAAGCACTGGCTCTCTATCAACTCCTCGAATCGGAAGCGCGCTTGAGTGAACACCTGGCCGCTGCCCGACAAGGTCGGTTACAAGCGCTGATCGCCCTCGACCGCGCCCAGGAAGCTGTGGAGGAAGCTCGTGAACTCCTCGCCACCACGGAAGATCCCGCCGTCCTGATCGAAGCGAAATTCGTCCTGGCCGAAGCCGCCCGGCGACAATTCGAATCGCTTGTCGAAGAAAACCCCCGCTGGGAAGAAGACTTGGCCGTCCGTCCCGAGCGGCATCGGCTCTACCACGAAATCATCGATCTCTATCTTTACCCGTTTCTCTTTCACGGCTCCGAACAAGTCGCCACCGCCCGCAGCCTCGGTCATCTCCTCACGTTTCTCACCGCCACCGGTGATCTGCCGGAAGCCCGTCACATCGCCCAGGATCTCCTGACGCTTTACCCTGGGCAGTCCGAAACCGAAGTCGCCCGCCAATTCCTCGAACACCACCCGCAACCCACCGAACCTCATCATGAAACCGCTCTCTAACCTCACCCGACTTCCTCACGCCTGGCGCACCCTCGGCCTCGCTCTTTGCCTCCTCCTCACCCCAGTCGCCGTCGCTGTTGCCCAGGACGACCCCGCTGCCGCCCCAACGACCAAGTCGCTCCTCGACCTCTATCAACAAGGCGGGATGTTTATGCATCTTCTCGCCCTCTGCTCCATCGGCACGGTCGCCGTTGCGGTCTATTGTTTTATCCAGATCGACAAACGCAAAATCTGCCCCGACAGCATGGTGGCCAGCCTGACCAATTATATGCGCACTCAGGATGCTGGGAATGCCTATGAACTTTGCCGCTCCACCCCCAACGTGCTCTCTACCACGATGGCCGCCGCGCTTTTGAAAGTGAATTTCGAACGCGAACTCGCTAACAAAGTCTCGATGGAACAGGCGGCTGCCGAAACCATCGGCATTGAGGAAACCAAAATCATGGTCTGGGTGAATTACCTCAATGTCTTCGCGACCATCGCCCCCATGCTCGGTCTCCTCGGGACAGTCACCGGCATGATCACCAGCTTCGACCAACTCGCCGCCGGACGTTCCGAACCTCAGGATCTCGCCGGCGGCATCGGCGAAGCCATGCTCACGACCGCCGGTGGCCTGATCGTGGGCATCCCTGCCATGTTCTTCTATTTCTTCTTTCGCAACCGTCTCATGACGCTCATGGGCGACGTTCAGAAAAGTGTCACATTCCTGATCGACGTGCTCTCGGGCGAACTCAAACTCGCCGAGGCCGTCGCCCCCACCCTTGAGCCTCAGGCCGCTCCCGCCGAAGAAGCCGCTTCCTAACCTCCCCCCCATGTTACGACCGCGACGCGCCCAGGACGAAGTCAGCTTCCAGCTGGCTCCGATGATCGATATGACCTTTCTCCTGCTGATTTTCTTCATGGTCACCACCAAGATCTCGAAGGAACAGATCAAGGTCGATATCGCCCTTCCGGTCGCCAGCAATGCGGTGATCCCCGGCGATATTAGCAACCGCGATATCATCAGCATTGATGCGACAGGCAACCTCTACATCGGCAGTGACCCCACCGACGAAGCGACGCTGAAAGCGTATCTTATCCAACGGTTCAAAGACTTTCCGCCCCTCCGCCTTTACGTCCGCGCCGATTCCCAAACTCCTGGCAAACAAATTAAAAAAATCATGACCCTGGCCGCCGAAGCCGGAGCCATCGATGTGATCTTTGGCAGTTACCAAAAGCCATGAAAATTAACCGGCGCGACGCCCAAACGGTCGAAATGCAGATGGGACCGATGATCGACATGGTCTTCCTTTTGCTCGTCTTCTTTATGGTCACCGCCCGGCCTGTGAAACAAGAGAGTGATATTAGCCTCGGCCTCCCCGGCACGGTCGCCCAGGAAGAGTCGCTCGAAATCCCCGACGAACAACGCATTCTCATCGAAGGCGATGGGAGCATTGTTCTCAATGAAATGACCCTCGGCCGCCCGGAAGACCGCGAACTCACCCAACTTTTCGCCACGCTCAAACGTTACAAGGAAGCCTGCGACGCCAATCAATCCGAGGCGCTCGTGGTCATCGATGCCGATGATGCCACGGTTCATCAACGGATCGTCGATGTCCTGAACGCCTGCGCCAAAGCCGAAATTACCGGGGTCACTTTCGCGGCCGAATCGCTCAACGAAGAAAGCATCTGATCCATGGCGCTTCCCACCGATCTCCAATCCTCCCCACACGCCGGGCAACAACGCCGTCGACTCGTGATGGGGATTATTCTTGGAGCCATCATCGTCCACGTCATCGGCGGCATCGGAGCCGGCATTTGGATTGTGGCCAAATATTTTGCTCCCCCGCCGGCCACCTTCGAAGTCCGCAAAGATCTCCGGCTCGACGCTAAAGAGCGCTCGCACAAAATGAATATGGCGGAGTTTGACGCGCTCACCCCCAAGCCGACTTTTAACGATACCCTCGCCAGTTTGCGCCCCACTGATTTTGCGTTGCCCGATCTGCCAAACGTCCCCGTGGATCAAATGCTCCCGCTTGATCCGAGCGAGTTGATGGCGGATCAGGTCGCCAGCCTCGTGGGCACCTCCGGCATGGGCGGGGCCGGAGAGGGGATGGGCGGCGACGGCGGTCTGGGTGGCGGCTTTAGCTTTCTCGGCATTCAAAGCGATGCGAAACGCGTCATCCTCCTCTTCGATGTGAGTTCTTCTGTTGTTAACAAGGCGGCCTCCGCCGGCATGCCGCTCGACCTGCTTAAGGCGGAGACGAAAAAGCTCATTGATACCCTCTCGATTAGCACCCGGTTTAATCTGGTGCAGTTCACGCAAAACTATCAGTTCTTTCAACCGGATGAACCGGTCCCCGCCAGCGATCCTAACAAAGAGCTAGGCCGCCAATGGGTCGACAACGAATGGACCGACGCCGGCACAATGTCCTCGGCAAAAAAAGGGGTCGTCTCCAATCAACGCGGTCTGGTCGAGGTGTTGGAACGGGCTTTTGCCCAACAGCCCGACGCCATCTTTCTGATTTCCGACGGGAGCTTTCAATGGCGGGCCGAGGGCAATATCGGCGACATCCCTTACCGCGAAATCCAGCAACTCCTCCGGGACGCCAAAAATAGTCAGGGCCAAGATATCGTCCTTCACTTCATCGGCTTTGCCATGGATAGCGAGGACCGAAGCGAATGGAGCAAACTCAGCCGCCGCACCGGGGGAAAATTTCGTGAAATCAAGCAGTAAACCCCGACACCAGAAAATGGTCGCACACCCCGCATTGTCATTCATACCTATTCCCGATGAGCCACCCTTCCTTTTCTGCGATCACGCTGGCCAACCGGTTTCATCGCTTGGCTGCCGCCTGCCTTCTGACTGCACTCGTTTCAGGATGCGCCTCGAAGTTATCCGTAAGCGCACCGGAAAAACCACCAGCCACCGCTGCTGGGTTGCGGGCACAAGCCGGGAAAACAAAAGACCCGAAGGAACGTCTCGGCCTACTGTTAGCCGCAGCGCAACGAGCCGAAGCAAATTTCAGAGAAAGCGATAACAACCGTGACCGGCTCGCATACAATCAGGCGTGCGCAGCGTTCGCTGTCGAGTGGTGGAACTCGGGGAAGGGCCTGAACGCGTTGCAAACGCCCCATGGGCCGATCCAACTGACGGTCAGTCCCGGGACGAATTCGGGCGAATGGCCCCCGGGCTTTTTGAACGAACTGCTTCTTCCATCCCAGCTGGCTGAACAGAATCTGGTTCAACAGACCCCGCTCAATGGGGTGGGAGGTTTTGTCGTGGGCGTACACCAACCCAAAGATCCCCGGGCGCAATTGTTTCCGCGTCACGGAATTCCCGTTCCTGTCACCGCCGTGGTGACCACTTCCGGCGAGGGAAACCAGCAAAAGGCGACCCTCACACTCTATAACCCCGACAATGCCCCGAAAGTGCGGATAGCCGGACGCAGCCGGACGCTTGCCGCTGATTTCGGTGCGCCTTTCGGTTACTACCCCGACCCGCAGGCGGTCGGTTTCATGGCGATGCTACGTCCCGGCAAATATGAGATGGCTGAAGGAATCTACCTGGTGCAGCCTTACGATCCCAACAAGATCCCAATCGTCTTCGTCCATGGGTTGATGGCGATTCCCCAGATGTGGTTGCCGGTCATGGCCGCCATTGAGAACGACCCGAAGTTGCGGGGAAATTTTCAGTTCTTAGCCTTCGACTACCCAACCGGCGATCCCGTTGCTTATATGGCGCTAGAATTGCGGCGGGCCTTGAAAAAACTCTACGAAACCTATCCCGATACTCGGGACATGGTGATTATTAATCACAGCCTTGGTGGGACGATCACCCATATGAATGTGATCAACCCGGACAATGTGTTTGTCGATCTCTTCGGGGAATTCGGCGATAAGATTCTCGCCCTGCCGGATACTTCCATTCTGAAGGAAGCCCTTGTCTACGAAGCAGACCCTCGAATTGATGAAGTAATTTTCATTGCCGCTGTTCATCGCGGTGCTCCGCTTGCTATCAGTTGGATCGGTAATCTGGGCGCGAATCTGATCAAGCTACCCTCCCGGCTGGTTGAAGATGTGGGAGAAGATACCCTGAAAGCGGCGTTGAGGGCTGAAGGCATGAAAAAGGAGTTCGTCCCCAACAGCATTGATGCCCTTTCTCCCGACAACCCACTTTTGAAGGCGATGAATACCCGGGAAATTCTCGTGCCATTCCACTCGATCATCGGGGTTGCCGGCCAGCCGCTGGCTCCGCTTGAAAAAACCAGCGATACCGTGGTCCCCTACTGGAGCACGCATCAGCAGGCCGCCGAATCCGAAAAAATCGTTTATGCGACGCATGAAACGATCTTTGCCACCCCGGAAGCCATTGATGAAATGAAGCGTATCCTTCTTCTCTATTTGCAGGGGCAACGGTAGCGTGTTGTTAGTTTTGTGGGTTCGCATCCATGCGGAAATCCCCCTTGTTTGAGCCGGGCGGAGAAATCTCCGAGTTCTGCCATGTTGCGCTGTCATTCGTCCGCAAAGGGAAAGCGAACCAGATGGTCGGGCACCGCTTTCGCACAGCCAAAGAGGGGCCCCTTTTTTCGCGACCGGGCAATTCGGCATTGCCTCGCCCCTCGTTTCCTCGTAACCGAGTCCATGCTCGCACGGGTTTATTCAGCGGCCATTCAGGGAGTGGAGGCGATTGAAATTGAAATTGAGATTAATGTGGGAGCCGGCGAATTTGTCATGGTCGTCGTCGGCCTTCCTGATACGGCGGTGAAAGAAAGCCGGGACCGGGTGGTAACCGCGCTGCACAACAGCGGGTTTCGGCCCCCGCGACAACGGACCACGGTGAATCTGGCTCCGGCTGACATTAAAAAAGAGGGGCCGAGTTTCGATCTGCCGATCGCCCTGGGCATGGTAGCTCTCAGCGAGCAGATGTCCCCCGAACGGCTGGAGCCTTACACCTTCGTGGGAGAACTGGCCCTCGGCGGCGGGGTGCGCCCAGTGAAAGGAGCGCTCGTGGCCGCGTTGGAAGCGCGTCGCCGGGGAAAAGCAGGGATTTTTGTTCCAGCAGCCAATGCCCGGGAAGCGGGTATCGTGGAAGGTATCGACGTTTTCCCGGCACACTCGCTCCGCCAAGTATTTGAGGCGTTGAACGGTGGCGGCCTGCCCGACCCGGTTCGTTGGCAGCCCGGGATAGCCGTGGGAAATTCCCCTGACGACCCTTGCTTCGGCGAGGTGCGAGGCCAGGCGCAGGCCAAACGGGCCATTGAAGTCGCCGTGGCCGGCGGGCATAATCTGCTCATGATCGGTCCGCCGGGTTCCGGCAAATCGATGTTAGCCAAGCGGATCCCCGGCATTTTCCCGCCGCTCACGTTAGAAGAAGCGATTGAGTCGACCAAGATCCATAGTATTTGCGGCTTGCTGGCGACCGATCACGCCTTTGTCTCAAGCCGCCCGTTTCGGTCGCCGCACCACACGATTTCGGATGCCGGTCTTCTCGGGGGCTCGGCCAATCCGAACCCGGGCGAAGTGAGCCTGGCCCATCACGGGGTCCTGTTTCTCGATGAATTACCAGAGTTTAAACGATCGACGTTAGAAGTGATGCGGCAGCCGCTGGAAGACTCGAAGGTGACGATTAGCCGGGCAGCCGGTTCCCTAACGTTTCCGGCTGAATTCATGTTAGTCGCAGCGATGAATCCCTGTCCATGCGGTCATTTGGGGAATCCCAAACGCGAATGTCGCTGCAGCCCCGGGCAAATCCAGAAGTATCGTCAACGGATCAGCGGGCCGTTATTAGACCGGATTGACTTGCAGATCGAAGTGCCGGCGATTGCGTTCGGGGAAATGACCAGCGGTCGTCCGGGAGAACCCTCTGCGGCAATCCGGGAGCGGGTTGCTCACGCTCGTCGACTGCAGCAAGAACGGTTGGGCCGGGGTCGAGGCGGTTGCAACGCACGAATGAACAGTCGGCAGTTGCGGACTCATTGTCGGCTTGACCCGACCGGTCAGGAGATCCTCCGACATGCGATGGAAGAATTGGAATTGAGCGCGCGCGCTTACGACCGGATCCTCAAAGTGGCGCGCACCATTGCCGACCTGGAAGGGGCCGAGCAACCGGGGCCCGACCAGGTCATGGAGGCGATCCAATACCGCTCCTTAGACCGAACCTTGTGGCAATGAGCCGGGGGGCGAATTCCGACAGGCTACTGGCCCACGCTCGGATTCGCCGCATGACTCCTATTCGGAATGCGCAGGAGCACGGCCGAGATCAGGCAGGGAGTGGCCGTTGAACTCAGCGAATAGAGAAGGGGCGGAGGTATTTCAGGTTGAGTCAAGAATGTTTGCCTGACCCCCT
>CAZSPO010000093.1:0-10404 GCA_964608775.1 uncultured Chthoniobacterales bacterium
AAGAATCGCTTTGTGCCTTCGTGCCTTTGTGAGAGACAAATCAGAACAAGGCGGTTCTGGACAACGTCGCTAACGCGCCGTGCCAGACCTTGAGCGTTGGAATGGGGGGGGGCCGTGGCGGAAGGCGTTGAGATTGGGGGAGAAAAGATGGGGGTGACTAGTGTGGATCCGCTTCTGCGCGGGAGAATGGTCCCGCCATAGCAAATCAGGGGGCGGGGTTGGGTGAATGGATCCGCTGCCCCTGCCGGGGCAGATGGGGTTGTTGGTTAAATAACCGGTGGCTTGCGCCGACCGGCTAATATCCGTGGAGCCCTGCCGGGCTAAAACCTGAGATGCGCCACTGGGCTGGTGTCTGTGGTGCGCCGACCGGCTAATATCCCTTGAGCCCTGCCGGGCTAGATCCTGACACGCGCCACTGGGCTGATGTCTGTGGTGCGCCGACCGGCTAATATCCGTTGGGCTCTGCCGGGCTAGAACGAATACTGTTTACTTAAGTAGCAGATCCTTAACCGCCGATTGACCGATTCTCGCAGATTTGGTTCATTTATGACGGGACATAAACGACATAAAACTTCTTCAATCTGTGGCAATCCTTTTAATCTGCGGATGAAAATTGCCTTAAGTAAACAGTATTGGGGCTAAAGGGGCGACACAACGGCAACATCCAAAATCTTGCCTTAAGTGAGTGCCATTCTGCCCCTTCTGCCATTCGCTGTTTCGCTTTCTTTGGTCATTTTTCCCCTGTAACCCCAATGGATCGAACATGGTCCAAACTGTTGACCCTAACGCGAACTCCGCCTCCCACACGAGTTTATCCAGTTGCAGTTCTCGCACTTGTACCAATTTCACCGGGCGCGTTTCGATTTACCTGGCAGCGTTCGGCAAAGTCCTCGTCTTGGGTCACGATCGCCGCCTGGCGCTCGCGTGCGTATTGCCAGATGGCGGCGTCCTTGGCTTCCCTCAACCCGATTTCGCGCACCGCTACGGCATTCAAGCCTTGCTGGCGAAGCATCACCGCAAGGGCGGGCGGCAACTGCGCATCGATGATGAGCTTCACACCAACAACACGACCGCGTGATTGATCTGCGCGGAGGCATACTGCAGGCAGGCCCGGATGTCCGCGCCTTCCAGATCCGGGAAGTCCGCGAGGATTTCCGCTTCACTGGCTCCACCGGCCAGCATTTCGAGAACGTCTTTGACCCGGATGCGCATGCCTCGGATGCACGGGCGTCCGGAGCATTGTTCAGGATCGAAAGTGATGCGGTCCATGAAGTTCATGGCTTGCAACTTATGTCTGCTGCTTTCCGGGCGCAAGTCCGCTTGCCGCCGGAATGAAAGTAAAGGGGTCAGTCCAAGATTGCTAAACTGACGGCATCCCCGTCCGGCAGCAACGCCTTGCAACGTCCTTTGTGAAAGCCAATATAAGGATATACCGGCATCGCACCCAGGGCAACGATCCCCGCACGGCAGGGGGCCCGATGGATGTAGCGGTCAACCGACCGACAGCATCCTTCCTCTAAAGGCGCTTGCTGCGACTGATTAACAACCGAAAGTTAAGGAATCTTGGACTGACCCTTTTCCTTTTCTCCAAAAGCGAGTCGGGCCCAGCCGATGAGGAATGTGATGCCGCCCAGGGGGGTGATCGCCCCGAGCCACCGAATGTTGGTGAGAGCGAGGAGAAAGAGGCTGCCGCTGAAGATCACGAGGCCGATAAGAAAACACCAGGCGGCAAATCGGTCGCGGGTCGGGGCGAGTGCGTTGAGCCAAAGGGCGATCCCGTGAAGGGCCATGTAAAAGACCGCCGTTTCCCAGACATCCAGGCGCTCGTTGGCTTTGAGGACCGGCTCCAGCGCGTGGGCTCCCATGGCTCCCAAGGCCACGGCCAGCCCCAGGACCCAGGCGGCGGTGCGACTGGCAGGCATCAGGCTGGGAGCGGTTGCGGGTTTGTTTCGTAACCGAACAACTCCCGTTCCTTGATGAGGCCGGCGACTGCCGGGGGCACCATTTTTTCCCAGGAATCATCGCGAGCTTTGATTTTTGCCAGCACATCGCGGGAGAAGATGTGCATGTGCGCTTCTTCAAAGCCGAAGAGCGGTTCGATGAAATGGTTTTCCAGGAGATGGCCGTAGAGGCTCTGGAGATGGCCGGGGATGCGGACGTTGCGAGCGGTGATGAGAATCTGAGCGGTGAGCGCCCCGGCACTGGGAGCCTCGCCCTCTTCCGATCGGGCCACGTAGCATTCGTAAGCGTCGTTCCGCATGGGGTAGATATAGAGCTTCACTTCGTTGCGGAACATTCGCCCGAACGATTCCAGAATCCCGCCCTCCAAATTGTCATAATACTTTTCGTTGAAAATTTCGAGGAGGTTATTGATGCCCATCACCACCCCGATCATCTCCTTCGTGTAACGTCGGAAGTAAGAGGTCAGCCGGTAGTATTCGGAATAGTTGGAGATGAGCACGGTATTGCCGATGGCGGACATGGCATCGACTCGCCCGAGGAAATCGACGTGATCAATATGCCCGGAGGCAAGCAGGTTGTGCATGGTGATTTCCATGAGCGAAACGATGTCTCGCCCTTGCACCTCGGGTTCTTGGACGAATTGCGAGAGGGCGCAGGCCATCATGTCAGTGTTGACCAGAGTGACCGGGCGGAAACTGCCGCGTTCCACAATGATTGCTTTTTTGTGCAGCACTTCCGAGGGCTGCAGAATGGAGCTGTGAGGGCCGAACATCACGGCATTGGTGAGACCGTATTGCACCAGTTGTAAGGCCAGAAGTCGGTTGTCGACCCCGGAGAGGTCGGGCCCGCTGAATTCGATCATATCGACCTCGATCCGTTTCGTGCTCAGATTGTCGATGAGAGACTGGATGAATTTTTCTGGATTTTCATGATAAAAAAATGCGCCGTAGACGAGGTTGACTCCGATCACGCCGAGCGCCTGTTGTTGTTGCAAATTTTCCACGTCGAGCATGCGGACATGGAGCAAGATTTCATTCGGCGGCTGACCGGGTTTAGTCTGGAATCGCACTCCCATCCATCCATGGCATTCGTTGCCACCTTTAAAGCTGCGGGCGGCGACAGTGTCGGCGAAGACAAAGAATTCCGTGTCAGCTCCCCGTTTTTTTTCGAGGCGTTCGATCAGGAGTTTGTATTCGTGATCGAGCATGAGAAGCAGGCGCTCCTTCGAAACGTATCGGGGCGATTTACCATAAATCTCATCGCTGAACGTCATGTCGTAGGCGCAGATGGTTTTGGCGACCGTGCCGGCGGCTCCGCCAGCTTGAAAGAAATAGCGAGCCACCTCCTGGCCCGCTCCGATCTCGGCAAACGTGCCATATTTTGAAAGATCCAGATTGATCGTGAGGGCCTTGCGATTGGTGGTGAGAAGTGGCTGTTCCATGGAGTTGAAAGGGAGATGCGGGAGGCACCTTATTCGGGGAAAGCGGGGTTTTGCCAGTCGGGAGATGATTTTTGCGGTGGTTTTTCTGCTGCATCCGGCGGCGGGCTTGCGTTAGCATCACGGCTCCATCTCAAACCCCGCTATTGATCATCATGTCCAAACCTGTTTTCCACGCCAGCATTGAGGGGGCCCAGCACGGTGCCAAAACTCTCGAACAATTCCTCGCCTTCGCCAAAGCCTCGGGGGCTGCCGGGGCGCAGCCTTCCAATTACCTGCTTGAGCAGGAGGGGAAATTCCGGAGTCCCGAGGCCGTTCGCCAGGTCTTTGCCGATGCGGGCCTGGCGTTGGATGGGATTTCTGCCCATTGCCCGTTCTGGGTGCATACCACGGTGTGGACCGGAAGTCCGACCGTCCGACCGTTCCTCAGCGAAGCTCTCCGCAGCCAACCTGCCGCCGACGTCGAGGCCGCCATGGAGGATTATCTTCTCGGTCTTTTTGAGCTCGCTGCCGCGTTGGGGGTGAAAATCTTGCCGATGTTCTGGGGGATCGCATTTGGTTGGGAAGTCGCGACTGGCTATCCCTGGGGCTTTTGGGCGGGCCCAGGCTACGACCTAGTCGAGGCGGGTAAAGAACGGTTCGTGAAAAAAACCGCCAAACTGCGGGCGCGCGCCAACGAGCTGGGACTCTATCTGGCCCATGAGATTCATCCGGGGACGGGCGCGATGACGGCGGACGATTTCCTTGCCCTTGTGGAGGCGTGCGATGGCGATGCCTGCCTGACGGTGAATGCCGACCCTTCGCATTGTTGGGAGGGCGAAGGTTGGGAGGACCGGTTCTCCGCTGTGGCCGAGCGGATCACCGGGTGTCATGTCAAAAATTTCGTTGTCCGTCCCGGCTACCCGTTGCGAGGCATGAAGGGGGCTTGGCCCGGTCGGGCAATGCAATTTGTGGATCTCTCCACCGGCGATCTGAATATGGTGCGCTACGTCGAATGCATGATCCGCACCGGATATGCGAATCGGTATCGAGCCATCATGGGAACCGAAACCGCGCCGCTCGTGGTGGAAGCCGAAAGCGCCTATCGCGACCTCGACGCCTGTAGCGCGAACGGGATCGCTTACACCCGCGACCAACTCTGTTTCCCCATCGCGCACGGTTCTTTCGAAGAGGGGATGGGAGCTTGAGCGGACGTCGGGCGCTTCTGCGCTTTGGTCCGGCCTGATGGCTCCGGGGTCGCCCTTTCTTCTATGCATCTCTACCTGCTCGATGGCATGGCGCTCGCCTACCGCGCCTATTTCGCCTTGATCCGCAATCCGATCACGACGTCGAAAGGCCTGAATACTTCGGCGATTTACGGGTTTGTGAACACCCTCCTCGAGCTTCGCGAGAAGGGAAACCCCACCCACCTAGCGATCGCCATGGACACGGCGGCTCCGACCGCTCGCCATGCCGCTTTTCCCGCTTACAAAGCACAGCGGGAGGAGATGCCCGAAGATTTGAGTCTGGCTCTGCCGGCGATTGACCGTTTCGCCGCCGCGTTTCGTATCCCGGTGCTCCGGCTGGATGGTTGGGAGGCGGACGACCTCATCGGGACGCTGGCGAAAAAGGCGGCGGGCGAGGGGTTTAAGGTCACCATGGTCACGCCCGACAAGGATTTCGGGCAGTTGGTTTCCGACCAGATCGAAATGTTGCGACCGGGGCGGATGGGGAATCCTTCCGAGATATGGGGGGAGCGCGAAGTGTGCGAACGCTGGGGCATTCAAGCGGTCGATCAGGTGCGGGATCTGCTTGGCCTCATGGGTGATACCAGTGACAACATTCCTGGGGTGCCAGGGATTGGGGAAAAGACGGCGGCCAAATTAATCGCGGAATTTGGCTCGATCGAAGCCCTGCTCGCGCGGACTGACGAACTGAAGGGGAAACAGAAAGAACGAATCGAAACGCATCGAGAGCAGGCGCTTCTCTGCAAACAACTGGCCACCATCGATACCGCCGCTCCCATCGCAGTGGATTGGGCGGATTTGGCGGTTTGCGAACCGGACGCGGGCGCGCTGAGTGAGTTGTGCGTGGAATTTGAATTTAACAGCATGGGGCGTCGGCTGTTGGGGGACGATTTCAAAGCCGGTCGCGGATTTACCACGCCCAGGGAGGCTCCGGCAGAGGGGGAGTTGTTTTCGACTGCGTCCATGGAGCGTGCGATGCCTGTGGCGACGCGTGCTCGGCTTCGCACCCTGGCGGATACCCCGCACCAATACCGGACCATCACGACTCAGTCGGAATTCGACCTTTGGCTGCGAGAACTAACTGGGTTAGAGACGTTTTGCTTTGATCTTGAAACGGATGGCCTTGATCCGCGCACCGCTGAGATTCTCGGGATCGCCGCTTCCTGGGAGGCGGGGGCGGGGAGTTATGTCGTGCTGCCGGAGGAGCCGGAGTTGCGTCGGACCTGGCTGGAGGGATTCGGTCGGAGGTTGGCCGATCCACGCCAGACCAAAGTGGGTCACAATTTGAAGTTCGACCTCGGCGTCCTGTGTTGGCAGGGGTTCCGGGCGGGTGGCCCTCTCTTTGACACCATGTTGGCGCATGCCCTGATCGAGCCCGACAAGCGCCATGGCATGGATACCCTCGCCGAACAATACCTCGGCTACACGCCCGTCAGCCTCGAATCACTCATCGGCCCCAAAGGCCCCGATCAACGGTCGACGCGAGAAATTCCCACACCCGCCCTTGCGGAATATGCCGCCGAAGATGCCGATGTGACCTGGCAATTGCGCGAGCGTTTTTTGCCACTGCTGAAAAGCCATCAGTTAGTTCAGGTGTTTGAAACCGTGGAATGCCCGCTCATTCCCGTGTTGGTAGAGATGGAATTCCATGGGGTCTGCATCAATGCCAAAACGCTGGCCGATTATTCCGTGGAATTGGGAAAAGAAATCGATCGCTTACAACGCGAGGTCTTTTCCCTGGTCGGCGAGACGTTCAATCTGAACTCACCCAAACAACTCGGGGAGGTCTTCTTCGACCGACTGCGTCTCGCGGAAAATCCCAAGAAAACCCGCACCGGCCAATACGTCACCAACGAACAGGTGCTCGAAACCCTCGCCGCCCAGCATCCCGTGGCCCGGCTGGTTTTGGAGTATCGCGAGGCGAACAAACTTCGTTCCACCTATGTCGAAGCGCTGCCGACCGCCATTTTTCCTCGCACCGGACGGATTCACACCAGCTACTCGCAGATGGTCACCGCCACTGGTCGGTTGGCTTCGACCCATCCAAACCTCCAAAACATCCCGATCCGCAGCGAGCGCGGTCGGGAAATCCGACGGGCGTTTGTCCCTGCGGACGGGTTCCAACTGCTTTCGGCTGATTATTCCCAAATCGAACTCCGCATCATGGCAGCGCTCAGCTGCGATTCCGCTCTGCAAGCCGCCTTCCATTCCGGACTCGATATTCATACCGCCACAGCCGCCGCCATCCACGGGGTTGCTCCTGAAGCGGTCGATAGCGAAATGCGGCGTCGGGCGAAGATGGTCAACTTTGGCATTATCTACGGGATATCGGCTTTCGGTCTCGCCCAACGCCTCGGGATCCCTCGCGCCGAAGCCTCCGCGATTATCGAGGGATACTTCGCGCAATATCCCGGTGTCCGGCAATACATGGGTCAGGTGATCGAAGAAGCGCGGGAACGGGGTTACGTCGAAACCCTCACCGGTCGGCGTCGTTACGTGCCCGACCTCCGCAGCGGTAACGGGGCGGTGCGCCAGGGGGCGGAACGGATGGCAATCAATACCCCCATCCAAGGCACCGCCGCTGATATGATTAAAATCGCGATGCGCCGCGTGCAGGACTGGCTTTGGGAACAAGAAACGCGCTCCCGCCTCCTCCTTCAGGTGCATGACGAATTAGTCTTCGAACTTGACCCGGACGAAGCGACGAAGGTGGTGGCTGCCGTCACCACTTTGATGAGCGAGGCCCTGCCGATGGCCGTGCCAATCGTGGTGGAAACCGGCGTGGCGGGGAATTGGCTTGATGCGCACTGACCCCGCCTTTCGTCGAGAGGACCCGGGGTTGCCAGGTTGGAAAGGCGATTTCCACTTGCACACCGCCGAGGATCGCCGCGATCGGGTGGGCCATTCCGCTGTCGCCCTGGTTGAACGCGCCGTTGCGCTGGGTTATCAGACCCTAGCGATTACCCTCCATGATTACGCGCCCCGGCTACAGGAAGCCCGAGCGAGAGCGGAAAATCTCGGGCTGCTGCTGATCCCGGGGATCGAATTAACCATCGAAGATCGCCACGTGCTGGCTCTTGGCATCGAAGGCCCTGAAGCCGAATCGATTCAAACAATCCAGGCCCTTCGCGCCGCACGGAAACGGCTTGGCGACCGACTTCTGGTGATCGCGCCTCATCCCTTTTATATCTTTGGGCATTCGATGGGCCGCCGGTTTCATGAATGGGTAGATTGCTTTGATGCCGTGGAGGTGACCCGGCTTCAAACCCGTTGGATCGGTCGGAACGGGCCGGCTGCCGTGGCGGCGCACCAACATGGACTCCCCGTGGTGGCGAATAGCGACACGCACCACCTGCGGCACTTCGGACGGCACTATACCAAGATCGAATCGGACAGCCCGCTCTCTCGCGAAGCCGTGTTTGAGGGCATCCGGGCCGGGCGAGTGACAGCCGTCTGCCCGCCGCTCTCTTCCATCGAATTTTTCTTTGAGATGATCTCAATTTTTCTCTCCCCCCTGCATCGGAGGCTGGGAGGAAAATGGCGGGCTGCCAAATGAAGGCGCGAAGGGTTGGAAAAAGAGCCAGGGGAGGAATCGGATGCCGATGTCCGCATGGCGTCACAGCGTCGTGCGGGCATCTTGACCCCTTTCAGGCTGCGGGGCGAAAGCCCGCCAAATCGTGCCGCAATCGACCTCGCACGCTTGAGCCGGGGATTTTGCGGTTTTCTTCTTGCATCGCCTCGCGTCCTATGGCAAACGGCGCTCAGTTTCGAAGGTGGAAAGTCGCCCGTGATTTGGTCAGTCCCTTTTTCGGTTGGAGAAAGCGTGACGCAGTCGCCCCGCAAGGGGTTCCGAATCGTCAGCACGCTCCCGTTCGGCATCCTCAACTGATTCTCATGTCCCCAAAATTGTATGTTGGCAACCTGGTCTTTTCGGCCAGCGAAGGTGAGCTCCAAGATTTATTCGGTCAATTCGGCACGGTGGCCGACGTGCATGTCGTCCTGGACCGCACGACGCAACGCCCCCGCGGTTTCGCCTTTGTGACCATGGGCAGTCCGGAAGAGGCGCAGGCCGCGATTGATGGGTTGCACGGTCGGGATTTCCAAGGCCGCGCATTGACGGTGAACGAAGCGCGACCGCAGCAACCGCGTGAAGGAGGAGGCGGCTACAGCGGAGGTGGTGGCGGGGGAGGGGGCTACCGTGGCGGAGGCGGCGGCGGAGGCGGTCGCCGGGATTATGGCGGCGGAGGGGGCCGGGGTGGTCGCGAATCGCGTCGACCTCGCTCGGATCGTTACGACGATTAACGATCGACGACGATTTTCATCCCCCCCCTGTTTTTATGAGCCGGCGGGGCGAAGTTGCCCCTTCCCGGGCGCAACTTTGGAGGGTCGAAAGGGGGCGATTAGTCT
Organism: uncultured Chthoniobacterales bacterium; assembly: GCA_964608775.1. Taxonomy (GTDB): domain Bacteria; phylum Verrucomicrobiota; class Verrucomicrobiia; order Chthoniobacterales; family CAZSPO01; genus CAZSPO01. Next base: position 9,034 of record CAZSPO010000093.1, read on the forward strand.
TTCACCACCTTTTTTGCCTCCACGAGTTTGCCGGTCTCAGCAAACCGACAACTTGCAGAGGACACCTGGAAAGCAAAAGCCCGGCGGGGGCTGTTGCTTCGGTTTTGTTTGCTGTGGTGGAGCAATTCCCGGTGAAAAATCACGGCATCTCCCGGAGCCATGGACGCGACGGGCTGCGGGTTTTCCGGGTCGGCCGCCCGACGATGGCCGGTATTTTCGTTCAGGTTCGGCTGACGTCCGAGGCGGTGGGATCGGGGGGCGATCCAGAGGCCGGCATTTTCCGTCGTGATCGGGTCGAGGGCGACGAAGACATTGGCCATGTGACCGAGAATATGGGTGTATTGATTATCCTGATGCCACGCGAGACCCTGACCGCCAGGCATCACCACCGCATACATGCCGAGCCATAATTGGATGGGGCCGCCGAGAAGCCGCTCCATCATGGCAAGCACCCGTGGGGTTTGCAGCTCCGCTTGCGCCTCGGTCCGGAAGGGCAGGGAGATCCATTCCTTTTCGTCCGTCCGCTCCGCCACCTGATTGGCATAAGCTTCATTTAGCTGATCCACGGAATCCGTGGCAAGAAAGCGGGGGGCGAAGCACCAGCCTTCGCGATAAAATTGTTCAATATCGGACTCTTGCAGGGCAAAAAGCGTGTCGTTGGAGGAAATGAGGGTAGTGGTCATGAGGAATTTGGTTGTGATAAGACAATAGAGCATCGATTTAGCGATGTCTTTCCAGAAGAGCTGGATGATTTGAGGAAGACGTTGTATAAATTGAGCATGGAGTATTTCGATGATTTGCGTTTTCTCTTTGCGAATCACGCCCCGGATTGTCGGGCGTGGGTGGACAAATGGTTCGATGGCTATTGGGTGGTGGATTATTCGCACGCCGGAGAGCTGATCCATGCGGCGGGGGAAAGTGCGGAATTTCAAACCCTTTCCCGGCCCGCTGCGTGGCTGACTTTTCCGGGAATGCGTTTCCGGTTTGGCGTGCTGCCCGAGGGAAAGGGAGGTGGGTGGGATCATCGCTGCGTGGCGTTCCGAGGAGCGCGGGTGGAAAGGATGCTCGCGGGCGGGTTGTTCCCTCGGTTTGCCGAGCCAATCTTCGTGGCCGATCCGGTTCGGTTCCGGTTAGCGTTCGACGCAGTGATCGAGGCGGTCGGTGAGGGCCCGGCGGCGCATGAAAAGGCCGTCTATTGTCTTGAAGGACTCCTTCTGGAGTGGCATCGCCAGCGCCAAACGAGCGCCGGGAGCCGGACGGACCAACGCATCCGCGGGCTGATCGCGCAGGTGACAGCGGATCCGGCAAAAGCCTGGGATTTTCACGCCGAATCGCGAGAGGCGGGGCTTAGCTATCACCACCTCCGCCGAC
>CAZSPO010000093.1:10414-10801 GCA_964608775.1 uncultured Chthoniobacterales bacterium
CCGACTCTGGAAACAGACTGCGGGCAGCCCGCCGCAGGAGTATCTGTTGAGCGCCCGTTTGGAATTTTCAGCGCGCCTGCTGCGGGAAGGGGAGCAGCCCGTGAAGGAGGTGGCCTGGCTCGCCGGGATCCCCGATGCTGCGCATTTCAACCGGCTTTTTCGGAGGCGTTTTGGATTGCCCCCCGGCACCTATCGCACGCAAGCCGCTCCGTTTGCCCCGCGACCGGCGGGCGCTTTGCCAAACTGCTGATGGTAAAGGCGATAGAACTGCGCGTAACTGCCGAAACCGGCTTCGAAAGGAATCCGTTCATGCACCGACTGGGCGATGGGAACTTCGCGTGAGGCCATGGTTCGCTTTTTGAACTAAATATCAAATCATGCAAACAA
>CAZSPO010000094.1:0-10724 GCA_964608775.1 uncultured Chthoniobacterales bacterium
GCCGCTGTTTTGAGGCTAATCGGCGGGACGTGAATACGGGCCGTTGTCTTTTTTTCTTTGGCGAAAGTGATGGGGGAGGGCGGGATTGGAGGGGGTGTCGAAACGGGTTTGACAGGGGCACCAGGGAGCCGGATGGGCGGTTTGGGGAGGCTGCCAGGTTCAGGCGGGGTAGCGGAAGGAGTCTCTGCCTCTTCCTTTTTTAAGTGGATGCCGGGCTGGGAATGGGGGCCGCTGAGTTTAATTTTGCCGCCGGCAACCGAAGCACGGACCGTGGCCGGCGGACGTTTGCCGGGAAGAATGGGAGCGACCAAAGGTTTGGGGCCGGGAGCGGCGGATGCGGCTTGGGAGGGACCGGTTTCGCCTTGGACGCGAATGGTCGTCTTGGGCAGTGGAGCAGCGGCTGCTGGCTGGGGGGGGGGCTGGGACGATTTCAAGCCACTGGGGAGTTTGGGCAATGCAATTTTCGGTTTTGGAAGCGCCGAGGGAGTGGGAAGGGTGGTCGGTTTTGTCGGATTTGTCGGATTTGTCGGATTTGTCGATTTTGGAAGGGCCGGGCCGGGCGGCGATGCGGGGACTGCGGGGACTGCGGGGGGCGGCGATGGGGCGGTTGGTTCGCTGGCAGGATCGCCGAATTTCGCCTGATCTTCTTTCGCGACCTTGGAAAATGGCGTTTCGAATTCGGCCACCTGATCCTCTGCTTCCTGGTCGGATCGCGTTTGAAAAATCGTGCCCATTTGGGCAACGAGTTGATGAAGCGGCAGATGAATTTCAACATCTGCTTCGGCGTCAACCGTTTTGGCGAAAAGGTCGGGAACTTTTTGGGCAATCACGGACAACGGCACGGCGGCCCGCCCTTTTTTAATATCGGCATAAAGGTCGGCTATATCGAAGGCCACCTGGCGTTCATCGGCGGCTGCCCCGTTGGTGAGGAAATCGGAGGGGATTTTTGCAGCAAAATCTTTGAAAGCCAGATGCACCTCTCCCGATGGGGCGGCTTCGTCTTGACCTTGGGGGGCGGGATCTGGGGTCGAAGAAGCGGAGGGGAAAGCGATTTTCCGACCGGTCGCCACGGCAGTAGGGGGACCCGTGACCTGGGGGGAACGTGCGCCCGGCCCGCGTAAATCCATCGGTTTGAGGGTGTGCGGCATCACGGTTTTCACCGAGCGCGGCTCGACCGGGGGCAGGGGAGGTGACGGAATCCCTCCGGGAGGAGCGGGCGGCACGGGGCGTTCCGGGCTGACGGATTCCTCGGTAGGTTCCTTTTTGGATTTGCTTTTGAACCAGCTGGAAAATGGCAGTGGCATAAAAATAATCGAAAAGCGGAGCGTTAGTCGCTGTCCTCCGCTGTGACTCCCCAGACTTCTTCTAATGTTGTAATCCCTTCCCGCGCCTTGTCAATTCCGACATGGCGCAGGGTTTTCATCCCCTCGGAGATGGCTTGTTGCTTAATGACGTTTGCCGCGACTCGTTTGATGATCAGCCGACGGATGGCATCTGAAACGGGCAAAACCTCTAGCACAGCGGCTCGACCGGCGTAACCCCGTCCGCGGCAGCGGTCGCAGCCAGCCCCATGAAAAAAGTTGACGCCCTCTTCGACTTCCATGTTGAGATTCGCGAAAATTTCGGGTTCTGGGGTGAATTCCTCCCGGCAATTCGGGCAGATCCGCCGGACCAAACGTTGGGCGCAGGTGAGAATGACGGAGCTTGAAATAAGGAAAGGCGGAATTCCCATGTCGTCGAGGCGGGAGATCGCCCCTGGGGCATCATTGGTGTGGAGGGTGCTGAGGACTTGGTGGCCGGTCAGGGCGGCTTTGACCGCGATTTCGGCTGTTTCTGTATCCCGAATTTCTCCGATCATGACAATGTCCGGATCTTGCCGAAGGATGGAGCGAAGGGCGGAGGCAAAAGACATGCCGACCTCGGTGCGGACCGCGACCTGGTTCACGCCCGGAAGTTGGTATTCCACAGGGTCTTCGACGGTGACGATGTTCCATTTCGGCTCATTCAGTTCATTGAGCACCGAGTAAAGGGTCGTTGTCTTTCCGGAGCCGGTGGGGCCGGTGACCAAGATCATGCCATGGGGGGCATCGATGGCTTTGCGGAATTTCAAGAGGATATCCTCGTCGAGACCGAGGCTTCCGATGGAAGCAGCCAGGGCCGATTTGTCGAGGATCCGCATGACGATCTTTTCGCCGTGGACCACGGGGAGGATGGAGACGCGAAGATCGACTTCTTTTCCTGCAACCCGGATTCGGAACCGACCATCTTGCGGGACCCGGCGTTCGGCGATATTCAAACCGGCCAAAATTTTAATCCGGGAGGTCATGGCGGCCTGTAATTGCTTGGGCGGCGCGCTAGCTTCGGCGAGAACGCCATCCATGCGGTAGCGAAGTTTGACGTTTTTTTCGAAGGGCTCGATATGGATATCCGAGGCTTTATCCTTGAGAGCCTGAACCAGAATGAGGTTCACCATTTTAATGACGGGTGCGTCTTCGCTATCGGCAGCGAGCCGGTCGAGGTCAATCTCTTCGCCGCGGTTGTCGCGGGTGACTTCGAATCCATCGCCATCGCTGGCAGCGGCTTCAGCGATGTCGGCCATCGCTTCGGAAATGGAGCTGCCTCCGCCTTGGACCCCGCTGAGGGCATCGAGAACGGCTTTTTCTGTGCCGATCATGGGGATGACGTCTAACTTGGTGCGCTGGCGCACATCGTCGAGGGCGAGGACATTGAGGGGGTCGACCATTGCGACGAACAGTTTGGTGCCAAGCCGGGCGACCGGGGTGAGCTTGTAGTTCTTGGCCATCTCCTTGGGAATCAGCTCGGCGATTTCAGGTTCGACACGGAGTTTGGCGAGATTGATGAAGGGGGTGTCGGTGCAGCGGCCCATGCTCAGGGCCATGTCCTGCTCGGTGACATATTTTTTATCAATCAAGAGCTTGTGAAGCCGCCCGCCTTGTTGGCGTTGCAACTCCATCACCTCCTCGAGTTGGGCGGGCAGGAGTAGGCCGTCCTCGATGAGGACGTTCGCAATGCGTTCGCCGAAAGATTTGACTGCCATCAGAGTTTAAATTTTGAGCACATCTTTAATGGTATGGATCATCGCATCAGGTTTAGCGAGGAACCACTGAATGTTATAATCGAGCAGGCTTTGCGCCGCTTCTTTCCCCTCGCCATCGAAAGGATTGGCGATGGCGATCATGAGGGTTCGACTGATGAGATCGAAGGGAAGAAGCAACCGGGTCTTCACCAGTTCTTCTGGAAGCATTCGAACAATCTGGCGGTCAACATCATATTGCGCCAACGGAATATAAGCGAACCGGGTGGCATCGATCAGGCTCCCGAGCAATGGATCGAGGTTGCCGGGTTGGAGCGTTTCGATTTCGGCCAGTAAAGAGGGACCGATTAAATCGTTGGCTTTCGCTTCGGCATAGCGCTGGTTGACGGTTTCGAGGGCTTGGAGCACGGTTGCTTCATCGCAGAGTTCGCGTTCGATCAAAAATTTAGCGAAAGAATCATTTCCGTGATCATCGGGCGGACTGCCCGCCGTTTCAAAATCGGTTGATGAATCTTTTTTGGCACTGCGGGAGGAGCTGTTTGAAAGGTTGATCAAGGAGGCGGAATCTTCTCCGTCCGAGCCCGTCTGGGGCGGGGGGCGGGTGCCCGTTTCGAGCATTTTTTGTTCGACCACACCCACGAGAGCGAGGATCTCCGCATCCGTCGGATCTCGCTGGAGAATCCCTTCGCATTCCAGCATGGCAGAGGAATAAAGCCCCATTTTCAAGTAGGCATCCGCAAGCTTGCGAGCAGCTTCCACGGCCTCCTCTTCGCGGCCGAGTTTTTGATAGGCCTCTTTCAGGACGTCGTATGACTGATAATCATCGGGCTGGGTCTGCGTGATCATCTCAAACATTTGGATTGTTTGAAGAATCTGCTCACGCTCTTCTTCGCTCAACTGAGTCGCCATCGGTCAACAAATAGAGCTAGTTTCATGCCGCTGTCGATTGATTCCGTGCGGTTGGCGTTAATTATTTTACGAAAATCGGAGGAACAAAATCGGTCAGTCCTCCCCATTCAAACGGGCTGCCGCTTTCGAAAATGCCAAGGCTCGCATGTCGACAGCCCGGTCATCGGGCTCGTAAAATTCCCGACCGATCAGGTATTCAAAAATGTCCTCCAGAGTGACAACTCCGGCGAACCCGCCGAATTCGTCGGAGACAATAGCCAACTGCTGATGGTTTTCGATCAATTGTTCCAGGGCTTTGGCGACGGTGCCGACCTCGGGCACGAAGAGGGCCGACCGATGCATTTGATCCATCCGCTCTTGCCGACGACCTTCCGCCACGGCTTGCAGGATGTCGCGGCGACGCACAATGCCGATGATGTTCTCGTCGGTGTCGCAAAAGACCGGCAGACGGGCGAAGGGAATGGTCCGAAAACGGCCGAGGACTTCTCCCGTGGTGTCGTCGGAGGAGACCCGGGTCACCACCTTGCGCGGGGTCATGATTTCTGAAATCCGAGCATCTTTTAGGGAGAGGGAGGATTGGATGAGCTGGAGTTCGCCGCCGGCCAGGGTGCCTTCCCGAGCGCCGCGTTCAGCCAAGAGGGTGATTTCTTTCTCCGAGACCCCGGTTTTTGGGGGTTTGATCACGAGTCGCACCACCCAGGTCGAGACGGTTGTCAGGGGCATGGCGATTTTCCGGATCCCAACGAGGGCGTAAATCAGCGTGGGAAAGAGTTGGCGGCGGTAGCTGACCCCGACGTTTTTGGGAAGAATTTCTGAGAAAATCAAAATGGCAACCGTCATTCCCCCCGAAATGACCCCCAGCCAGATATCGCCGAAGAGTTCCGTGGCCAGCCCCCCAATGAGGATGGCTCCCAGGGTGTTGGCCACGGTGTTCAGGGTCAGGATGCTCGAAATAGTGGAGTCAAGTTCGTGCCGCATTTGTTCGATCAACTTGGCGACTTTGGCATGACGACGACCGATTTCTTCGACGTCCAAGGCGTTCACACTGAGAATCATCGATTCCAACACGGAGCAGAGGGCCGAAACGCCCAAGGTGAAAAAAACGGCCAGCAGAAAAAGGGTCATCGGTTTAATCCAGCGGATGGGTGTAAATCAGATACACATTAATCGGGCCACCTCCAAAATAAAAGGTGGCAGGCCAGGAGAAGCGTCGCCCATCAAAACGAAGCGCCATGGTGGTGTCTGGAAGGTTGGGGTCTACGGCGTGAAAGGTCAGGCCACCGCCTGGCAAGTCTTCGAGGGCATAAACAACGACCGCGTGATTCATGGCCGTTCCCCGGGTGAGAAAGACGGCTTGCGGCCCCGCCTCAGCTAGGCCGGTCTTGAGTCGGGCGGCGGTGCGTTGTTGGCTGGCGTCGGGGAATGGCATGACGAGCCGCCAATTTGCCAGGCGAAAGTAAGTGGCCAGCCCGCCCCCCAGTTCTTCCTGAAGCAACCGGGGGTGGGCGGCGGAAAACTCCCGAAGATCCCGGTAGCCAGGGAGCCGAATCCGGTCTTTCTCGTCGCAGCTCGGGAGCCAAGCCGGACGGCGGACAATGGCCCGGACTCGTTCGCGGTAAACCTCCGGTTCCAGCACCGGGGCGTCCGGTTCAAAAAGGCTCTGCCGCCAGAACTGCAGCAGGGCCCGGGTCATCACAAAGCAACGCCGAGAATAGGGCATATCGGGCGTATCAAGCGTCGTTTCTTGGCTCGCTCCGGGTTGGTTGGGATGCTGAAACACGGTCTCGTTCGCGAAGGCGAAACCGTCGCGGTCAGGCTGAAATGCCGTTGCTGCCGGGCAGGCGAGGGGCCAAGTCCAAAACAACGTCCAGAACAACCCGCCCGCCAGCAGGAAGCAGCGGATTTTTGCTTGCCCCGGACTCACTCGGCCTTTTTATTTCCTTTGATGACAAATCCTTCCCTGCACTGGCATTAAGACGGGCAGGTTGACCGGGCCAAGCCGCCCGGTCCCCATCGTCGCCAGGAAGCGTCGAACCTGCCCGATGTGCTCCGACTGGAATGCATCGGGTTTTTGCTTTTCTATCCGCTGATTCATTCGCTTATTCATCCGCCCTTATTCCCCTGCTTTTTGACCTGCCACTCCACTGCCCCATGGATTTTTCTGCGTTCAAATTTGATCAACAAGGCTTGATCCCGGCCATCGTGCAACAATCCACCGGAGCGGAAGGACCGCCTGTGGGCCGGGTCTTGATGATGGCCTGGATGAATCGTGAGGCAATCGAAAAAACCCTCGCCACCGGGCGGATGCATTACTGGAGCCGATCCCGTCAACGGTCATGGCTCAAAGGCGAATCGAGCGGTCATTTCCAAAAAGTGATTCGTTGCTGCATCGATTGCGATGGTGACACCCTGCTTTTCGAGGTGGAACAAACCGGGGGAGCGTGTCACACCGGATTTGCGAGCTGCTTTTTTCAGGAACTCGACTGGGAAGGCCGACGTTTGGAGGTCCATGAGTCGAAGAACTTTGAGCCCGCCCAGGTTTATCGCGCATGAAGGCTTCCCTCCCGATCACCCCGGACCGCGACGCGTTTCTTTCGAAGGCCAGTCCCGGCTCCGTGCTGCCGATTTCGTGCGAGTTTGTGCATGATGCGGGCACGGCGGTCACGGCGTTTCAAAAGCTCGGGTCAGCCGGCTGGGCGTTCCTGCTGGAATCGGTCGAACGCGATGAGCGGATGGGCCGGTATTCCTTTGTTGGCTGCGATCCGGTGATGATTTTTGAGGCGCGGGGCCAACGCATTCGCATGACGGAGGAGGGGGAGGTCAGGGAGTATGAAGCGGAAGATCCGTTTCGGGAGCTGGAGGAATGGGTGAGGCGACATCGTGCCGAGTCGGCGGCTGATCCCCGCCGGTTCCACTCCGGGGTGGTCGGTTATTTAGGGTTCGACATGGTTCGTTTTTTCGAACCGACCGTGCCGCCGCCGCCGCCGGATGCGCTGGGGATTCCAGACATGATTTACATGGCTCCCCGGGTGGTGGTGGAGTTTGATCACCTCCTGCGACGCATCCGGGTCGTGGCCAACGCGTTCGTCAAAGAAGGGCGCGACCCCAGCCTGATTTACGAGGAAGCGGTCGCCTCAATCGCGGAGACCGTGCGGCGTCTCGAAGCGCCTTGTGACATCCGCCTGGAGCCCGCTCGGGTGGACGCTCCCGAAATCGTTCCCGAAAGCAATACCACTCAGGAAGAATACCACGCGATGGTGCGGGAGGCGCAGGAATACATCCGGGCGGGTGACATCTTTCAAATCGTCCCGTCTCAACGGTTTTCGACCTCTTATGAAGGGGATCCGTTGGAGCTTTATCGGGCGTTGCGATTCGTGAACCCGTCGCCTTACATGTTTTGCCTTCGGTTCGGCGGTGAATTCTCGTTGGTGGGGAGTTCTCCCGAGGTGCATGTGCGGTGTCTCGATGGGAAAGTGGAGATCCGCCCGATCGCCGGCACCCGCCCCCGCGGGGAAACGTTGGAGGCCGATGACGCCCATGCGGCCGATTTGTTGGCGGACCCGAAGGAGCGGGCGGAACATGTCATGCTCGTCGATCTCGCGCGCAACGATGTCGGGCGCATTTGCGAATTTGGTTCCGTAGAAGTCACCGACTTTATGATCATCGAGCGTTACAGTCATGTGATGCACATTGTTTCTAACGTCATTGGGCGACTCGCCCCGGGCCGGAGCGCCTTCGACGTGATGCGGGCCACCTTCCCGGCCGGAACCGTCTCGGGCTCGCCCAAAGTTCGTGCCATGCAAATCATCAATGGCTTCGAAAAAAATAAACGGTGCACTTACTCTGGAGCGGTCGGTTATTTTACCTTCGATGGCAATGTTGACTCTTGCATCACCCTGCGGTCGGTGGTGCTCAAGGACGGGCGGGCTTACGTGCAAGCTGGCGGCGGCGTGGTGGCCGATTCCACGCCAGAAGGTGAATACCAAGAGACGATCAACAAAGCGCGCGGCATGATGCGAGCCATCGCTCGGGCCAAAGCGCTCAAGAGTCACACCCCATGATCTTCGTGCTCGATAATTACGATTCTTTCACCTATAACCTCGTCCAGTATTTTGGTGAACTGGGCGAAGAAGTCGTGGTGCGCCGCAACGATGCCATCACGCCCGATGAAATTGCCGACCTTCGCCCCTCCCGCATCTGCATCTCCCCAGGGCCATGCACCCCGGCGGAGGCGGGCTCTAGCAATGAGGTGATCCGACATTTCGCCGGCCGGATCCCGATCCTCGGGGTCTGTCTCGGGCATCAATGCATCGGCGAAGTCTTCGGCGGTCGGGTGATTCGGGCTCCGCGATTGATGCATGGCAAAACCTCCCCGATCTTGCACCGCAATTTGGGAGTGTTCCGCAGTCTGCCCAACCCCTTTGAAGCCACCCGATACCACTCGCTTATCGTCGAGCGCGATTCATTGCCGGACTGTCTGGAAATCACGGCGGAGACGGCCGAGGGCGAAATCATGGGGGTGCGCCACCGAGAGCTGGCGGTCGAGGGGGTGCAGTTCCATCCGGAGTCCATCCTGACCCGGAGCGGGATGGATTTGTTGCAGAACTTTCTGAGCTGAGCGGAAATTTCGCCGACGTTCGTTCTATGCTGGCACGAGGGGGCGTCGTGGGGGCAGGCTGCCTGAATGAAATCCTCTCGCCCCTTCAAGCGCGGCTGTCTCTTGTTCCTCGTTGGCAGTCTGTTGCTGATCCTCGTCGCGGTAGGCGTTTTGGTGGTCTTTGGGCCCGCGTGGATGCAGCGCACGGTGCAAGGGGACGGCTTCCGGGCGATGCTTTCGCACGAAGTATCCAAAGCGCTCAAGGTCGATGGCCAGTTCGCCCCATTGACCCTGGAGGGCTGGAAGGCGAAGACCGCCAGCTATGAGAGCACCGGCCAACCCGGCCAGGCGATCGGGGGCCTCGACGCTTACGGGATTGAAGGCACCTTCGTCCCGGCCGGCGTGCTCAAATCCCAATGGCTCCTCAGCCTAATCACGGTAGAACGGGGAAAATTCCTCCTCCGCGAACCAAACGACGCGCTCAAGCAACCCGAGCCGGTCGGGAAAAAGCCGTGGTATGCCGTGCTCATGCCGGCCAATTTCCATGTCAATTGGATCGAATGCCCAACGGCCGATGTCGATTTCCCTCTCGGCTCCCTCCCAGGCGGACTGAAAAACGTCCACCTCGGAGCCACGATGATCGGGCAAAATTTCAAGTATTATGTTAAAAATGGCACCCTGGAATTCCCCGATTTTCCCGCCCTCCAAGTCGATGCCCTCGGCGTCTATGTGACCCGCGACATCGTGCAGGTCGATTACGGCTACCTGCGCGCCCCGAAAGGGAGCAGCGGTCGGATGCAGGTCACCGGCAGCATGGGCCAGCGAGCCGATAAAAGCATCAACGCCAAAGTCGAGGTCGACGCTTTTGATTTGGGACCGTTTCTCCCACCCCCCCTCCGACCGATGCTCTCGGGAATGATCACGGGAGATTTTAAATATGAAGTGGGGAAAACAGGAAAGTCGGCCAGGGGAGGGGGGCGGTTGAGCTGGACCGGAGCGGGTCTCGGCAACTGGGGCGTGCTGGAGGATGCAGCCCGCATTCCGGGCGATCCAGCGCTCGCGAATTTGCGGGCGACCGAAAAGGTTGATTTGGTTTACACCCTCGACAACAACACCTTTTCCATCAGTCACTTGGATTTTGATGCCAAAGGCATTTTGCGTCTCAAAGGTCAGATCGACTACGATCTCGCAGGCGGCACCGGCAAGGTGGATGCGGCCTTGAGCGAAATGCCGGTCTCGGTTTGGCTACCCGAGGAGTTACACATTCTGGCCGACACCATGATCAATGGCACGATCCAATGGTCTGGCAGTCCGGAAAAATGGCAGAGTTCCACGGCGTCGGGGAGCGTTGATTTCAGCGGAGCCGCCTTTGAAAATCCGGTGCGCACCATTGCCGCGCTCGGCGCTTACGCCCCCCGGTTTCCTGAAAAAATCGCATTGCACGAAGCGAAACTCGGATTTGCCTATCACGACCGCACGATCGAGGCCAATCAGCTTGTGTTGGACGCCCCCGAATTTTTCCGGATCAATGGTGCGGGGAGTTGGTCGGACAAGGACGATTTGTCGGTCGATGTGGCATTCGCCTTTCCCCGCATCGAAGCGTGGCTACCGGAGTCATTGGAGGGCAAATTGGAAGGGACGCTTTCCGGGAAAGTGCGCTGGCGTTCGCACCGGCTCGACCTAGCGGGTGGGGAAGGGCATGGCTCGTTGGACCTAGCAGGAGCCACCCTGCGGGGTTTCGATTTTCAACGATTGATCGCCCGCTTTCTCGGTGACGAAAGTTGGTTGGCTCTCCCGCTTGCCCAGGTGCGAGCCGATTGGGAACGGACCGCTGACGGCATCGCCGTTCGCCAAATCGACATTCTCGCTCCCGGTCATGCCGGTGTCCGAGGGGATTTGGCGATTGGCGAGGAAGGGCGGCTTTCGGGGCGTTTGGAAGTGGGGCTCTCGGCTGAGGCTCTCAAATGGCTGCCCGATGCCGCCTCCACGGTTTTTTCTGGCACCGGCGAAGGGTTGCACTGGGCGGAAATGCCGCTGGCCGGCACGACCCACAAGCCGGAGCAAGATCTCGTGCATCGGGTGGTCGGCCAGTTGGAAAAACATCCAGCCGCCCTGGCGGCCCTGGCGGTGAAAGGCCTCAGCTGGTGGTTGGGCGATGAACTG
>CAZSPO010000095.1:0-6881 GCA_964608775.1 uncultured Chthoniobacterales bacterium
TGCAAACCCTCAGAATGGGCCGGTGACCGATGTCGCGCTCGCACCGCCCATTAGGGTGTTGAAAAGGTGGAGAAAAAGCAGAAGGGCGGGTTTCTTCAACCTAATGATCGGTATCCCTTCTCGCTTGGCCTGTTACCTCCGTGCGCTGACTCGGCTTACATCTCCCATTCAATCTGATAGCGTTTGGGAGGGAGACCCGTCACCTGCCGGAATTGCTTGGAGAAGGCGAACGGATCGGGGTATCCAAGCATCTCTGCTACATTCTGCACCGGGCGACCTTCGGCCAGCAATCGGCAGGCCTGATCGATCCGAATCCGAATCCGATATTGGGCGGGTGCCATCCCGTAATAGAGCGCGAAGGCCTTTCGCAATCGCCCGTAGGCCACCCCAAGCGGTGCGAGCAATGTCTCCACCGACCCCCTCTGCTCCCCTTCCAGTCGGGCTGCCGCCTCTTTCAATACCGTTTCCGGAATCCCTCCCGTTGGGTGGCGTCGGGCGCTCCGGATGGTCTGAAGGAAGCGCCCAAGCCGCATCACCCCCTCCGCAAGAGGCAAGCGGGAGGATATTTGCAGGTCGCGAAACAGCCGCACGAACGCTTGGCGAACCCCGGCCAAACCGGCCACCGGCCAAACCCGGCCACCGCTTGGCAACGCCTCCATCTGGGCGAGTAACGCGTGGGTTTCGCGGTCGAAGCCAACCAACCAATCCCGGTAGGGGGCGCTCCGGTCGAGTTGCATCCCGCCGACCTGACCGGGAACACTTTGGAACATCCACCCCGGGGCCACGGGATGGTTGGTCCCGCCTTTCTCCTGGACAACGGCCGCGCCCGCTAGCACCAGCCCGATTGTGGCATGCCCGGCCGGGTGCATCGGTCTGTCATGCGGGAAACCGGCGAGGCCTTGTTCGAGACAGAAAAGAAATCCACGCGGCCCGTCCCGCCCCCAAAGCGAAACTCGGACCCGCCGGAGGCGATGGCCGTGCGGCTCTTGCACTTCGGTTTGACCCGGTTGTTTCATAGGACCAATCGCGTTCATTCCTGCCAAATTTGACATATTTTCTCATTCCTTCCATTCCCATTTCCGGGTCGATGTCCCAAGTTGCGGGTATGAATACCTCGATCTCTCCCGGTTTATTAAAAGAAATCACGGCTGCACAGTGGCAGTTCTACCATGAAAAAGGCTATCTACATTTGCCAGCAATCTTTGACATGTCGGAGGTCGAAAGGATGCGCGAGGGGCTCGACCGCATCATCCAGGACTGGGCCGTCACCGGCACCGGCTGGAAATCTCAATCCGGCCCATACGCCAACAGCGATCAGAGCCAGGTGATTGTTGTCCAACGTCTGGAGCATTACAGCAGTGCCTGGGAAACCGCCAAACATTCGCCCCGACTGGTTCGGGTCGCCGCTGATTTGCTCGGGCCGGATGTGGAATACTTTGGCAGCTCGACCCATTCGAAACCGGCCCGGACCGGCGGTTCGTTTCCCTTGCACCAAGATAGTTTATTTTATGATCATGAAGATCCCCGACTTCTGATCTGCATGGTGCACCTGGATGATTCCTCTGAAAAAAATGGGGCGATCGCCTTCCTCCCCGGTTTTCTGCGTCAACACCTGCCGCACACAATCGAACGCGACCCCGAACAGGGGGGGCCCTATCTCCCTCCCGACCAATACCGGATCGATGACGCGACCCCGGTCTGTTGCCGTGCGGGGGATGTCGTGATTTTCAACCAATATACCATCCACGGTTCGAAGCCGAATCCCTCTGATGCTGCCCGAAGAGCGGTCGTCTTTCGGTATCGACACCCGGACAACCGACCCACTCATGAGGGAAGACACCGACCGCTGGCCGACGACCGTCCAGTGATGGGAACGATGGTCGCCGGGAGCCGTCCGCCGCGCCCTGGGTATTGCGCGCCTCCGGGTGGCGATTCGAGTCGACCCGCGCCCCGGGGATGGTTTTCCCAACTTTCCGCATGAACCCGTTCCTCCCTTCCCCTCCCTGCCTGCAGGTTCCGCTGATTTACGGCTGCATGAATGTCTGTGGGACGCCGCGGGCTCCGAAGGTGGCCCCGCACGAATCGATTATTGCGGCGTTCGAAGCCGGGTTCCGGCTGTTTGATCATGCCGATATTTACCGGGCTGGAGCCTGCGAGGAGGCGCATGCCCGGGCGGCACGGGAATGTCCGGAATTGGCGCGCTCGGGGTTTGTCATCACGAAAGCTGGCCATGTCTTCCCGCCGCACGGGTCGTCGGAGCCGCATCATTACAACACGGAGCCGTCGCGTTTGGTGGAATCCGCCCGACGTTCCAGGGATCGGCTGGGGGTCGGAGTGATCGACCTATTTTTGATCCACCGGCCCGATCCTCTTCTCGACCCGGTCGGAGTCGCGGAAGCTTTTCTTCAGATGAAAGAGGAAAAAATTGCGGCCCACTTCGGGGTATCAAATTTTCTCCCTTGGCAATGCGAAGCGTTGCAAGCGCACTTGCCCGATCCGCTCTATGCCAACCAGGTGCAGTTTCATCCGGGTCGCCTGGAGCCGATGTTCGATGGGACCTTCGATTACGCGCTAGCGCGAGGGATGGTGCCGATGGCGTGGGGGCCGTTGAACAAAGGGGCATTTGCGACCGACGCCCTGTTGGCGGAGAACCATGCCGAGCAGGAGCCATACCGGCGGATTCAATCCGCGTTGGACGAGGTGGGCAGTGCGATGGGGGTGACCCGGACCCAGGCTGCCCTGGCATGGATCCGACGGCATCCCGCCCGACCGATTCCGGTGATCGGCACCACCCAGCCTGAAAGAATCACGGAAGCCTGGCAGGGAGGCGATCTTACCATGGACCGGGTCGATTGGTTTCGGATTTTGATCGCCTCACGGGGCGGGCGGATGCCGTGAATGCCACGGAGGTCCCGAGGAATCGGCTGGTTCCAACCCTTCAGCTGCCAAGGCGTCAATCACTCCGCGCAAACGGTTGTGGATCACCACTCGAGCCCCGGCTTTGTGAAGATTCAAAGCCATCGGGCGCCCCATGAGGCCGCGTCCGATGCAGCCGATCACCGATCCTTCCAACAGCGGGGAGGACGGATTAGAGGAATTCATTAATCAAATTTTCGAGGAATTCCTGACGCCCGCTTTGGTTGGCAACGGCCTCTCCTTTTTCCAGCATGATCGCTTCCAGCGAAGCAAAGGATTCTTCGCCGGACTCAATCCGAGCTCCCAGACCGGCATCCCAGGAGGCGTAGCGTTCCCGCACAAACTCGGCCAAACGACCATCTGCCCGGATCGCCGCCGCGATTTTCAGGCCGCGGGCAAATGCGTCCATTCCGCCGATGTGCGCATGAACCAAATCGATTGGCTCGAAGCTTTCCCGTCGCAATTTAGCGTCGAAGTTGACTCCGCCGGTGGTGAATCCGCCCATTTTTAGAATGCCAAGCATGCATTGGGTGGTGAGATAAATATCGGTCGGGAATTGATCGGTGTCCCAGCCAAGGAGCAGATCGCCGGTGTTGGCATCGATTGAGCCGAGGGCATTTGCTGCAATGGCGACGTCCATCTCGTGTTGCATCGCGTGGCCGGCCAGCGTCGCGTGGTTCGTTTCGAGGTTTAGTTTGAAATGGGGGAGCAAATCGTATTCGCGCAGGAAATTGAGACAAGCGGCTGCGTCGCTGTCGTATTGATGTTTGGTCGGTTCCTTTGGCTTTGGCTCAATATAGAACTGACCGGTGAACCCGATGGCTTTAGCATGATCGACGGCGAGGTGCAGGAATTTAGCCAGGTGATCGAGTTCCCGCTTCATGTCGGTGTTCCAAAGCGTGGAGTAACCTTCCCGCCCTCCCCAGAAGGTGTAGCCTTTGCCCCCGAGTGCCTGAGTGACCTCGATGGCTTTTTTGACCTGGGCTGCGGCGAAGGCAAAGACCTCTGCATTCGGGCTGGTTGCGGCTCCATGCATGTAACGCGGATGCACGAAGAGTTGGGCGGTGCCCCAGAGCAGTTTGACGCCGGTGGCCTCTTGTTGTTCCCGGAGCAGACCGACCATGGTATCAAGCCATTGATTGCTCTCGCGAAGGGAAGCACCGTGCGGGGCGACATCGCGGTCGTGGAATGCGTAAAAGGGAGCTCCCAGTTTTTGGCAGAGCTCAAAGAAGGCGGGCACCCGGGCTTTGGCGAGGTCAAGCCCGGTTTTGCCAGCTTCCCACGGGCGAATGGCCGTGCCGACCCCGAAAATATCCGCTCCGGTGCCACACATCGTATGCCAGTAAACGACGGAAAACCGGAGGTGATCCCGCATCCTCTTGCCAGCCACCATTTCGTCGGGGTTGTAGTGTTTAAAGGCAAGCGGGTTGCGAGAGGTGGGACCTTCGAAAGGGATGGTGGGAACGTCGGGGAAGTGGGCATCAGTCATGGCTAGGAAACTTATGTCGATTAAGGGGAGGGGAATCAATCCTCATTGCGAGGGGGGGCGGGCCTTGGGGAAGAAAGAAATGGGATTAGTCAAGTTTTCCTGACAGGCAATGGCGTCGCGTTTTGCTGAGAGCAAGATTGATGAGTCAAGAATGTCTGCCTGACCCCGCGCTCGAAAAACCCCACGATTAACCTTCGATCGTATTAATCTCAATAGGCTCCACTTTCACCCCGAGTTCTTCGAGCCAGGCGATGGCTTCGTGAATGACTTGGCGGTCGCCTTCAACCTCGACGGAGACCAGTCCGACCTCGTCGTTCACACTTGCCTGGCGCAGGTTAGTGATGATGGCAAATTTTTGACCAAGCTCATATAACAACGGACGAGTGATGAGACGCGAAGGGTACATTAACCAAAGTCGGCGTTTGTCAGGTTGCATGGCGTGAGAGGGGAGGGCGTTGACTCCCATGGTTCATAAAAACAGGACGGGTTTCATGAAACATTGGGGTTGGTATTGAAGTGAATGTTAGCCTCCTGCGATGGCGGGGACGATGCTAATTTCGTCACCTGCTTTCACGGGGGTTTCAAGATCTTGCATGAACCGGATGTCTTCATCATTGACGAAGATATTCACGAACCGGCGGACGGCACCGCTCTCATCACAGAGGCGATCTTTCAGGCCGGGATGATGGGCTTCAAGCTGATCAATCAGCGCGCCGACTGTGGGGCCGTCGACTTCGACGACTTCCTGGTCCTGGGTGAGTTTGCGAAGGGGCGTGGGAATGCGGACGGGGATGCTCATAAAAGGTAAGAAAAACGAGGGGGGAGTTTCAGGCGAGAGCGGGTGCTTTGTCGAGAAATTGACCGATCTTGTCGTCAAATTCGCGCAGGCTTGGTTTGAGAAGAATCGGTTCTCCGCATTTGCCCTGGATGGCTTCTTGCGTTTTAAGGCCGTGGCCGGTGATGCACAAGACCGCACTGTCGTGGGCCGGGATGGCTCCCGAGGCGATTAATTTTCTGGCGCATGCCACCGTGACCCCACCGGCGGTCTCGGAGAAAATTCCTTCGCATTCGGCGAGCAATTTGATTCCTTCGACCACTTCCTCGTCCGTGCAATCTTCGGAGCTGCCCCCGGTTTCTTTCATGGAATGAATGGCGTAATAGCCGTCTGCCGGGGTGCCGATGGCGAGGGATTTGACGATGGTTTGAGGATGTTCGACCGGTTTGACAATTTCGGTCCCTTTTTTCATCGCCGTGGTGATCGGGGCGCACCCAGCGGCCTGCGCTCCGTGGATGGTAAAAGGAGTTTCGTTTACCAGACCGAGGCTGAGAAATTCCCGGTAAGCTTTGTGGATTTTTGTCAAAAGCGAGCCGCTGGCCATGCAGACCACGGTATGCTGGGGGATGCGCCAGCCGAGTTGCTCCATGATTTCGAAGCCCATGGTTTTTGAACCTTCGGCGTAATACGGCCGGAGGTTGACGTTGACAAAGCCCCAGCCGTATTTGCCTGCAATTTCCGAGCAGAGTCGGTTGACCTTGTCGTAAGCACCGTGAATGCCGATCACCTGGGTGCCGTAAACGAGGGAGCCGAGAACTTTCCCCTGCTCCAAATCGGCGGGAATTAGGACGTAGCTTTCAAGCCCGGCAGAGGCGGCATTAGCGGCGACGGAGTTGGCGAGGTTGCCGGTGGATGCGCAGGCAACGACTTCGAAACCAAGCTCGCGGGCTCGGCTCAACGCCACGGAGACCACCCGGTCTTTGAAGGAAAGGGTGGGATAATTGACCGTGTCGTTCTTGATCCAAAGCTCTCGAATGCCGAGGCGTTTGGCGAGACGATCCGCTTTCACGAGCGGGGTGAACCCAACCTGGAGCCCAACCGTTGGCTGCCGGTCAATCGGCAGGAGCTCTTGATAACGCCACATGGATTGCGGACGGGATTCAATGATCGACCGGGTCAGCACCGGTCGAATCGCCTCGTAATCATAAGCCGCCTCCAACGGGCCGAAATCGAATTCACAAACGTGAATCGCTTCCTTGGGATAGGTGCGACCGCATTCCCGACACTTAAGGTTGGTGAAGTAGGGACTCTCTTGGTTCATAGCAATCTCTCTGGGTTCATTATACCCCGATCGAGAACTTGAAAGAAGACAGTCCGGTCGCACCCGCACCTACCTGGATGCACGTTTCCCGAACTCTCATCTTCTCCCGCCCGAAAGCGAGACTGGAATTGGCACCTGGTCCCCCACTTGCGCGGGGCGGTTGCCGTGGCTTCAAAGGGCCAGTCCCTCAGCCACTCTCGATAAGAGTGAACCAAATTTGGGAAGGCGAGGCCCGGTCGTCAACCTGTTTTTTTTACCACTCCCATGGTGCTGCCTTGCGGCGTCGACCGTTACCCGCCCTGTCAGGGGAAACCCGTGGCGTTTTAGGGGAAACCCGTGGCGTTTTAGGGGAAACCCGTGGCGTTTTAGGGGAAACCCGT
>CAZSPO010000095.1:6981-10718 GCA_964608775.1 uncultured Chthoniobacterales bacterium
GGCGTTTCAGGCTCAGGCCCGGCTTTTTCCCTGCCTCGTTGTGGCGGCAGTGGAGGGCTCCCGATCTTTTCATAACAGGCCAACCGAGCCGAAAAGCCTCCCATGTCTACGGCCCGCTCCTCCAAAAGCCGGAGCGCGGCCGGCACCGCCTGTGTGCGGACAGGGTTGGTGAATACCAAGCGTCCGCCCGGTTTCAACACGATCGCTGCCACCCGGAATAAGGCATCAATTAAGGCGCGCAAACCCGCCACCGGCACCCGACGCCCCATCGGAGGATTGGTGATAATGCGGTCAACGCTGCCCGGAGTCACCCACGGAAGCCGGGGGTGTTCGCGAAAATCCAAGGCTTCAAAATGAAGATGCCGACGTTCCAATCCGGCTGCTTCCGCATTAACCCGGGCCCCTTCGATTGCTTCCGGATTGAGATCAGTGCCGACGCATTGCCGCGTGCCTCCGGCTTTTGCTGCCTCGATCAATTCCACTCCCGATCCGCAGAACGGATCCCACACAAGGGCCTCTCGCATCGGACCAGCGACTCGAACCATGCAGGCAGCCAAAGGGGGGTGGGAAGCAGCGGGAACAGCGGCCCCCCGATAGGCAAATCGCGGGTCCGGGGAGAATCGCGGGCGGATTTCCAAGGTTTCCTCCTCTTTGTCGGGGTGAAATTCGGCCGCCCACAAAGCCCGGCGAGGGTCATTCAGGAGTTCAGGTGCAAATTGAAAAACCGCCTCTGCCACGGCCCGGACAAGGGCCCGTTGATGCCCCTTGGAGACAAATTCAATCCGGTATCGCACGGGTCCCTCCGTGAAGGCCCGAAGCAATTTGCGGGTGCGTCCGTCGGCCAGCAACCGAGCGAGCTGTTCCGGTTCTCCTGACGCCCGACCCGCCACAAGGCCAAAAGTGGAATAACAGCGAAGTTTCATCACATCACCGAGGCTGAACGGCCCGGTGGGAGCCATTCGGACCTCCCCTTTTTTTTGCCCCAAGATTTGCCAAATCCCGGCGGCCTCCACTTCGGAACCAACAATCTCCTCCAGACCTTTTCGGCATTGCAGACGAATTTCCCACGGCGCATCGTTTGGTCGCCCTGCGAAAGCGCGGTCCATCAAAATCTGACCGGGTTGTTCGGCCCGGGCGACGGCTGCGCGTGCGCGTTGCTCGATCTCGGGGGCAGAAGCGGCGGCATTTTGTAGACCGAAAGCCGTGCCAATCTTGGCCAGCGCCCCGAGCAATCCCGGACGTTCTTCCCGGCCCCCGCGCCGGAGAGCGGCCAGGAGAGCGGCTTCGTCTTCCGCTGCTGCACCGGTCTTGGGGAGGGCAGCTGCGGCATACCGGCGAATGCGGGGATCGGGATCAATAAGAAGTCCTCGCAACCAGGCGCGAACGGCTGGACCGTCCGATTCAGGAGCCCCTTCGGCGAAGACAACGCCGATCGCCCGAATCAAGGCTACCCCGGTGGCGCGCTCCTCTGAGCCAGCCGCGTTGAATTCGGGCACCCGTTCCCCCCACAACTCCGCCCAGGGACGGCTACGCAATACCTGATAAAGCGCCTTGGCGGCGTGGGGAGCGGTTTTTTTCACTACCTCTACTTTGCAGGCGAGCAGTCCGTTCCGTCAATCCGCCCCTCTCCCTGCCCCCAAAAGCTGAAAGGCAGAGGGAAGAGGGGCACCAGAAGGGGGCGTATGAAAATGACAGGGAAGATCATTTTACCATCTATCTCGCACCCTGTCGGACTTCCATAAGCTGGTGCTCGACCTGTTCCTGCACTCGGTCTCCCTTTCCCGACAACCGATAAACGCGACCAGGAGACATGGGAAAGGCTGTGCGGTCTTTACCCTACTGCTTTATAAAACCAGTTCTGTTTTTATGAAACAGTTGGGTTTGGAGAGGGCTTCGTACCTTGTCATGTGAGGTTTTTTCCTCTATTGATCGTCAATGCCGCTTCCTGACCAACGTCTCCCGAATATTCTTTTTTCATGTCCATTACACCGCCCCACACAGCCCCTGGGATCGTGGGAATCATCCGGGCGAAATTTGGGATCGATATTACCATGAGTGCCCGTTTGACTCTGCCCCTGCCGATGCGCCCCGTCCGGATTTTCTGATGCATGAACCGGTTTCGTCTGAAGCGCGACGCGAGAATTTAGCCGGTTATTACACGGCGGTGGAGGTGATGGACCAGCAGATCGGTCGGCTCCTCGACGCCCTTGATGCGCAGGGAATCCGGGAGGAAACCCTCGTCGTTTTCATGAGTGACAACGGAATGAATATGGGGCATCGGGGGCTGTTCGGAAAAAGTCAGTTGGACGCGGCGAATCAGACTGGTGCCTTTGCCTATCGTTTCCCAGAGACTTGGTTGCCGGAAACTTGAGGTCGGCACGGGCGTTGGCCTGGCGGCGTTGGGATTGGGAATAGCGAAATCAGCCTGACGAGGCTGCGCAGATAATGAGGGTCGTCTGTCAAGAATGTTTGACTGACCCTGCTTCCGCTTATAGGAAGGGAGGATCAGAGGCTGATTAGCTGAACGAAAGCGATGGCCTGTTGGTTGGTGTGGCTGAGGGAGACCAAAATGTCGGTGACTCCCCGGCGTCGGGCCAGTTCGGCTCCGGCTCCGTGCAGTTGGATGAACGGTTCGCCAGTGGCTTTGCGGCGCACCTCGATATCGTCCCAGCTGATCTGGGAGCCGAACCCTGTCCCAAATGCCTTGGCCACCGCTTCCTTAGCTGCCCAACGCGCGGCATAAAACGGGGCGGGCTGTCGCATTCGTCCGCAATAATCTCGTTCACCGGGTAAAAAGACCCGTTCGAGAAAAGCGTTGCCATCTTTCGCCAAGATTTGCGCGATGCGTTCGACCTCGACGAGATCGACCCCGATTCCCAGGACGTTCATCGGACGGTCGGCCGCCGATGGGAAAGGGCGGGGGAGAGAGGGAGGTTGGGCCAGTCGGAGAGCATTCAGGCTTCGGATGCTTCGGTGGGGAGCGCCATCGCGGTGAGCATGGTTTGGACAGCTGCGGCCAAGCCATCCCTCACGGCTCGGGCAATAATGGCGTGGCCGATATTTAACTCCACAAGGTGGGGAATGCGCAGGATGTCGGGGATGTTTTGGTAGTTGATCCCGTGACCGGCGTTGACCTCCAATCCGGCGTCATGGGCTTCGCGGGCAGCCCGGATGAGCCGTTTCAATTCGGCTTCGCGAGCGGGACCGGTGGCATTAGAGAAAGCGCCGGTGTGGAGTTCGACCACTGGGGCACCGCTGGCGGCGGCGGCTTCGATTTGGGCGGGGTCGGGATCGAGAAAAAGGCTGACCCGGATGCCGACTTCGGTGAGAGCGTTGATGGTCGGTTGAAGGCTTTCGCGTTGGGCGGCAAGATCGAGTCCGCCTTCGGTCGTGATTTCCCGGCGGTTTTCGGGCACGAGACAGACATCGGCGGGCTGACATTCCAGGGCGAGCGCGAGAATTTCGGGGGTATTGCCCATCTCCAAATTGAGTTTGGTCGCCAGTTTTTCCTGCAGCGCAAAAATATCGGCATCCTGCACATGACGCCGGTCGGCTCGGAGATGGGCGGTGATGGAGTGGGCTCCGGCGGCTTCGCAAATGAGTGCAGCGTCGACGGGATCGGGTTCGGCGAGAAAGTGGAGCGGGTTGTCGGCGTAGCGGGCTTGGCGGAGGGTGGCGACGTGGTCGATATTGACGCCGAGACGAAGCGGGGAGGGAGGAGCCATGGGATGGGGGGC
>CAZSPO010000096.1:0-10695 GCA_964608775.1 uncultured Chthoniobacterales bacterium
ACTTCAAATGAACAACTTGCAAAACCCAAACCCGTCCTTAACTGGACACTAGTGAGTTTTCATGAATGAGTTTTGTTTTTTTGGATGGTTGTGGATTGGTAGAAAAATTTTGGATTTTGTCATAAAAAGCGACTATGGGTCGCTTCGCGCGTAAGGTGGATTCCACTCTGTGAGGTGCGATGCTGATGAAGAATCAAGCGGCTGGATAGACGCTCATGGTTGATTAAGGTGTGGATCGGTAAAACCCTTTGGGTTGGTCATTCCGATTGTGGTCGAATAGAAACGTGCCAATAATCTGGTCTGCGATGACCGCGCCGACACAGTCCCAGGTTAGGAGGTCTGTGGTGAAAAAAACTCGATAGGGAATTCCCGCAGTTCCGGCAAAATGGATGCGGTTATGCCCCACGGCAGGAGCGTCGAATTCAATTTTCGTCGCGCCTGCCGGCGGCAGCAGGCTGGTGACCGGTACCGTTCCGGCTGCGTTTGGAACATTCAACGGATCGTAGAAGAAATTGGCATCAACTTCAATATGATCGGCTACAACTCCGTCAGGGAGGTAGAGTTCTAGGTAGTTGTCGCCATCTCCGAGATCGCCGAACGCCAGTGGGGTAAAAGCATTGCCGTCACAGTCGATGACACGGATGGCATTCAGCTGCTCGGTGCCGGGTTCGGCTCCATTGGGACCGGTCACGCCACCGTCCCAGACCATTTGGATGGCGCGAGGTGAAGACTCGGGAGGACCGTCTGGTTGGTTGAAGAGAAGGGTGCGCACGGGGGAAGGCCCGCTCTGACTGCCAATGATGACGGGCGGAGAAACCAAACCGGTTAATAGGTTGCCATTTACGTCCTGGACGGGGCCAACGATCTCGACTCGATCAGGGAGGTCGTCTGGATCCGCAATCGGGCCGGCTAGCAAAATGGTATGCAGCTCGTTGGCCTCATCGGCGGGACGAAGTGTGGCGCAATTCGGGGTCGATCGGATTCCTGCACGGCTGACGACGCGGAAGTGTTCGGGATCGACGGACGACTCCTTGATCTGCACAGAAAATACGATCGGCATTCCGTCGTCACCAAGATTTTGCGGACAGCCCGTGACAGTCGAAAGAGCAAACGGAAATACATCCACTGCACCAAGATAGGCTGAAACGATGGCAGTCTCGTCGGCGGACGCTGCCGACAAGCAGACACTAGAAAGAAAGATGTAGATCAGCTTTTTCATATTCTTTCATGCGCTACCCGCTGGGGTTGGAGAGGGGTGTTATTTGACCTTATCTCATTTTCTCTCGCATTGCCGCTCGGCGCTCCTCTTGGGTGGTCTGCCAGATTTGCTGCTGGGATTCGTTGAGGATGCCCTGAATCCCGCCATCCATTTCATCGCGGAGGGGCTTCAGGGTTTTGCTGATCTGCCGTTTTTGACGAAAACCTTCCGCCTGCTGCAATTCTTCCATGAGCCCTTGAATTCCTGGCGTGTAAACGGCAAGCACCGCGCGGAATTGCAGGGCCTGTTCAGGAGACAAGTCTAACTGTTTTCGATAATCAGGCTGGTCAGCCTTGCGGTTTTGCTCGAGCCGCTCGGAGTGAAGGGTCTGAAGATCGGCGAACTGCTGTTCGGAGAGGTGTTGCTTAACCGCAGTGCGGTTTCCCAGAGCGAGATCGGTCAACTCGCGCACAAGTGCCTGGCGTGTTGCAGGGCTGTCTGCGGATGGGATCTTCTTTTTTAAGGCGGCGGACTGCTCCAGGTAGCTTTTCTTCAGGGTTGCCAACTGTGTGGTCTGCTCTTCGGAAAGGTCAATTGTCTCCTGGATTTGTCCGACATCCAGTCCCTCGAGGATCTCCTCTGCGGGGAGGCTCGGCAGGAAGAGGAAAAGACCGAATGTAGTGAAAAGTGCGATACGCTTCAACTTAGATAGGTTTTTGAATTTCATAATGATTGTAGAGTGCGGGATTTTTATCACGGGTTTATGTAAAGGAAAGATCGCTACAGTGGTGGATTCTAGCAAAGACAACCTTAAGCTCGAATTAAGGAAGGCGTGTATCTGCTGGGACCGTATGGAATACTTCACCCGCAAGAATTTTAAGATCTGTGATGAAGCAGTTATCTGTGGGGATTTTGTTTGGCGACTCCGAACCCGGTGGCGAGGCAGGCGGGCACGAGTAGGAGTATCATGGAGGTGGCTACGAGGATGCCGAAGGCGACGCTGATGGCCATGGGGATGAGGAAGCGGGCTTGGAGACTGGTCTCAGTGATCATGGGGAAAAGCCCGAGGAAGGTGGTGGCGGTGGTGATGAAGATAGGCCGGAACCGTCGTTCGACTGCTGCGAGGATGTGTTCGGCGGTGGTTCCCTGCCGGGATTTGTTCAGTTGATTGAAGTAGTCGATGAGCACGATCGAATCATTCACCACCACACCCGCCAGGGCCACCATGCCAAAGAGGGAAAGAAACGTGAGGTCGAAACCCAGCAACAAATGCCCGACCACGGCGCCCACTGCACCGAAGGGGATGGCAAACAGGATAATCAGCGGCTGGAGGTAGGAGCGCAGCTGGCTGGAGAGCAGTATATACATAATCAAGACCCCGACCATCAGATTGGAAATCAGGACGACCAGGTCCTTGGCCTGGTCACGGGATTGTCCCTCCTCGGTGATGTAGAGGCCCGGATACCGATCATTGAGGTTGGGCAGCACCTCGGCCTTTAGCTGCAGGGTCACTGCTGTGGGAGTGGTGACGGCCTCGTCCACATCTGCAGAGACCCCGATAAATTGCCGGCCATCGACCCGCTCGATGGTCGCGGCGCTACGCGTCTCTACGACTTCCGCCACGGTGCGCAGGTCGGCTTCTTCGCCGTTAGGTAAGGCGATGCGCAGGCGCGCGAGATCGGCCAGGCTGCGACGCTCCCTTTCCGGGAGCCGCACATAGACGATGACCTCCTCGCTGGCTCGCTGGATACGCTGGACCTCCTCGCCGTAGAAAGCCTGCCTGACCTGCTTGGCCAGTTCATTAACGGTCAGTCCAGCGGCGGCACCTGTGGGCAGAAGCGAGAACTGAAGCTGACGACTCCCGAGCTCCCGAGTGCTCTCCACCTCGGCAACGCCCTCCATCCTTGCGAGCGCGGCTCCGAGTTCCTCGACCGCAAGGGCGAGGGTTTCCGGGTTGTGGTGGGAAAGGTTGAAACTGATGTCATCGCCGCCACTCAAGCCTTCGGAGGCGAAGACCAAGCTGCGAACTCCCGCCAGTTCCCCGATGGCTTGCCGCCAATCCCTTTCGATCTCGGCGGCGGAGAGATCCCGCTGACCAGCCGGGGCCAGCTCCAGGGTTGCGGTGGCAATTTCCGAGCTGACCTTGGTGCCTTCCACCCCGAATCCAGACACTAGCTCGCCGCCGATGGTCACCGAAAGACTTCGATACAGGGCGCTATCCTGACCGCCAAGGGCGCGATAGGCCCCCGCCACGACACGGTTCATCTTCTCTTCGGTTTGCTCAAAGGACGTGCCGTTGGGCATGGTCAGTTTCACCCGGATCTCCTCGCCTTCCACCACGGGAAAGAAAACAAAGCGCACGTGTCCGCCAAGAACGATACCCATGGTCACCAAGAGCAAGGAGATGGCGAACGCGATGATCAAGTAGGGCATCCGGATGGTCAGTCGCACCAGGGGCAGGACCATCTTGTCGCGTAGGTAATAAAGGCTGCGCTGCGTGAATTCCTTGAGTCGCTGCATGGGGCCAGCCGTCCAGTTGCCGCCATGGGACATGTGCGCGGGTAAGATGAGGAATACTTCCAGTAGGGAGACAATCAGCACGGAAACGGCCACCATTGGAACGGGCCGGATCAGCTGCCCGAGCATGCCGCTGGAGAAAAGCAAAGGCGCGAAGATGGCAATCGTTGTCATCACGCCCACAATCACCGGGACCGCAACCATCAGGGCACCGCGAATCGCCGAGCGCAAGCCCGGATCGCCCCTTTCCTGCTCATCATAAATGCTTTCCCCAACAACGATGGCGTCGTCCACCACGAGTCCCAGCACCATGATCAGGCCCAGCAGCATGGTCATGTTGATGTTGGTAAACTGCCCGAAAATAATAAAGCCCCCGAGGAAAGAGACCGGGATCCCGACACAGGTCCAGAAGGCGAGGCGCAAATCTAGGGTAAGGGAAAGGAATCCAAAGACCAGCGCGAGACCCATGATGGCGTTGCGCATGAGCAGGTTGATCCGGTCTCGGATCACCTCCGTCTGGTCCCCCACCACCAGCACTTGAACCCCCGCCGGAGGGGCATAGGTCTCCAGAAATGTCTTCACCGTATCCGCCACCGCAATGGAATCCTCCCGATCGCCGCGGGCCACTTGCAGAAAGACCGCCGACTGATCGTTGTAGGTGTTGATCAACGGCACATCCTGAAATCCGTCCTGAATACTGGCAATGTCCTGCAACAGAACCCGACGGCCTTCAAAGTCGCTCAGCACAACGATGTTTCCGTAATCGGCGGCCTCCCGTACCTCTTCGTTGGTTCGCAGCAGGATATTGCCCGCCGAGGTGCGAAGGGTGCCACCGGAAAGGTTGACCGAGGCGCCACGAACGGCGTTGGCGATCTTGTCAATGGTCAACCCAAACTTGCTCAGGCTAGCCTGCGACACTTCGATGGAGATTTCATACGAGCGGGCACCCTGCAAGGTGACCGAGCTGACCTCATCCAACAGCAGCAAAGCCCGTTCAAGCTCCTCGGCCGCCCGGCGCAGCGCGACTTCCCCCACGCTCCCGGTGACCGCCAAGCGGATAACGTTGGAGGCAATGGACGTGACGGAAATCTGCGGCTCTTCGGCACCTTCCGGAGGAAAGCTGACGAGGGAATCAATGGCGGACCTGACTTCATCGGCGACCGTCTGCGCATCCGCAAAGTCATCCAGCTCGATGGTCAGGGTCCCCATGCCCTCGACGGCGACGGAACGAACCCGCTCGATCCCCTGGAGCCCCTGGACGGCCTGCTCTGCCCGGCTGGTCACGCTGAAAGCGATCTCCTCGGGAGTGGCACCGGCGTAAACAACCGATACCGTCAGGGTGCGGGGATCGATCTTTGGAAACAGGTCGGAGGTGGTCCGGGAAATGGTCAGCAGGCCACCGACCAGCAGTGCGACCATGAAGACATTTGCGGCAACTGAATTGCGGGCGAACCAGGCGACGACACCCCCACGGGTAGGTTCAGGGGGCGCTTTCATTGGCTTGCTTCCCGGTTAACGATGCGGGCGGGTGTGGATTCGACCGGCTCCGTCAGGGGGGAAATGACAATTCCCTCACCGGCATCGAATGGCGCTACGATAAAGGACTGGTCCTCCCTCAGTCCGAGAATTTCCAATGACTGCTGCCGCAGGCGCCCGTCCTTCACCACCCAGGCGTAACGCGCCTCGGACATGGCTTGCTCCGGAAGAACATAGGCATCTTCAACCACCGGCCCGACAATTTCCACCGTAACAAAAGTCCCCGGAACGACCTCTGCGGGATCGACAAAGCCCACGATGGCGCGTCCGAGCCGGGTCACCGCATCCAGCTCGGCCTCCACCCGCTTGACGGTTGCCGCGTATTCCGATGGATTCCGACGGCTCTCTTTGTAAACTCTCGCCTCCCGCCCCACAACGGGCTCCAGGGCAGCGAGAATCTCGGCATCGACGGGAACCGAGACCTCGACACTTTCATAAGCGTAGGCCTTTCCGTAGGTCTGGTTGGCACTCAGCCGCTGGCCGAGTTCAACCGAGCTTTCCACAATCCGGCCTGAAAAAGGGAGCGAGAAATCCACCCGCTGCAGGCTGAGTCCGGCCGTGCGCAACCTGGCCTCGGCTGATTGCAGGGACGCCCGGGCCTGGGCGATCTGTGGTTCCCGCGCCACCAATGAGGGAGCCGCCTCGCCGGGATGAACGACTGCCCATTCCTGCTTGGCGATGTCTGCCTCGGCCAACTCCACCATCAAATTTGCTTCGGCTGAAGAGACTTCCGCTTTTGCGCGGTCGACCTCAGCGAGGTAATCTGCGGGGTCGAGACGGAAGAGGATTTCCCCCGCAACGAATTCGCCACCCGAGGCGAGGTTATCCGAAATCTCGAGGACTTGCCCGCTGACCTGGGGGGTGAGGCCCACCGTGTTGCGGGACTGGACAACGCCGCTCTCCTTGACGCGGATGGGTGCGGATATGGTCTCTGGTTGAATCACTTCGACCAGAACCGCCTCCGGTCCCGTGGCGCCGCGCACGGAAGCCGGTGGAGAACGCACCAGGAAAAAGTTGGCGGCCACTCCCAGTGCCAGAACAACGATGACGAGCAGGATCTGCAGGTATCCTTTAACAAGAGAGGACAGGGAAAACTTCAGTTTCATGACAATTGCGCTATTTCTTACCGGTTGTTGCGGGGGGTTCTTCGTTCGGTGCAAACCAGCTTCCGCCCAGACTGAGATGAAGATCGATGCGTGATTCCAACAGCGATTGCTGCACCGAAAGAATGCTTTGAAGGGCATTGGTCAGGCCCCGCTGGGTTTCCAGCACGGATAACAGCGGCAGGAGACCCTGCCGGTAGCGGTTGAGGGCGATTTCGTGAGAAGATTCGGCGGACCGCAGGGCCTTTCTCAATCTCTCCCATTCACGGAGAAATCCGGATTGCTGCGCGAGGGCGGTCTCCACCTCGTTGAGGGCTCCCAGCGCAAACCGGCCGTAGGCGGTGGCCAGCTCTTCCGCCTGGGATTCTTCGAGGCGCAGGCGGGATCTCAAGCGACCGCCCTGGAATACAGGCTGTGTCAGGGATCCGGCGATGCTGGCAATATACCGGTCCCAATCGAAAAGATCGGCAAGTTCCGGATCCTGGAAGCTCAGAGAGGCCGTAAGGGAAAGCCCGGGCAGCAGACTGGCACGCGCGGCCCCGATATCCTGCAGCGCGGCCAGGTAGCTAAGCTCCGCTGATGCCACGTCAGGACGGCTCAAAAGCCGGGAGGCCGGCATCCCTATCGGTGCCATGAAAACGGGCTCGACCCGGATAGCTCCCTTGAACGACCGGGCCGTAGTCCCCGGGAGCTCTGCCAGTTGTTGATCGATAGACATCAACTGGGCCAATAGCTGGGTCTCCAACCTGGGGATATCCGCCAAGGCCGCGTCGAGGTTTTGTTCTGCGATCAAGACATCCGATGCCGAGGTTCCGGCTGAGCCGGCACGATGCCGCTCACTGGTCAGTTTGTAGGTTGTCTGGTAGCTCTTCGCGGTCTCCATCGCCAAATCCAGCCGATCCTGCGTGATGGCGGCGGCGACCCAGCTCTTCGCCAGAGCCGCAATGAATGCCTGCTCGGTCGCGAGGTAGTTCAATTCAGCCGCTTTTGCGGTCAGCCAGGCCGCCCGGTGGGAGGATCGGGCATTTCCGAATACATCGAGGTCAAACGAAGCGGCCAGACCAGCCGAGAGCCGATCATTCCAGGAAAATTCCCCCAGCGGATTTGCGGAGCGGCTTCGGGACGCGTCAAAACTGGAAGTGACGGCAGGAAGGCGGTCAGCCCGCCGCTGGTTTGCGTTCTCCCAGGCCTGGTTTACCCGCTGCCGGGCCTCGGCCAGTTCAAAGCTGTTCTCCAGCAGCTGGTTGACCTGCCCGGCAAGTTCCGCTCCGCCGATTCCGCTCCACCACTCTGTTTGCTGAACGGCCTCGTCCGCCTCCCCGGGGGCATAGTAAACATACGCCGAGGTTTCGGAAACGGAGGCCACCGAAGGATGAGGGCTTGGATCCGGTGCCAATTGACAACCGTTCAGCAGCAGGATCCCGCTGAGGCAAATTGTCCATTTATGGCATGCTGTTCCGAGGTTTTTGGGACACTCAGCCATCATCGAATTTATCCACTAACAGAGAGTTCCCGGTTCCGGAGGAAACCGAATGGTGAACTCGCTGCCCTCACCGACCTCACTGCTAACTTCCAATGTGCCATGCAACTGGGAGACGATCATCCTACAGACAGCCAAGCCCAATCCGGAGTGCATTTTGCCCGGAGAGCGCGATGCATCGGCACGATAGAACCGCTCAAAAATATGGGGTAAATCCGCATCCGCAATACCGGGGCCGTCGTCCTTGATGGAGATGCGGACAGCCGCATCCCCGGAATGGCTGGACACCCACACATTCCCATCTCCCTGATGGTGGTAAATTGCATTCCCAATGATATTGTTGAAGACAATCAACAGCTTTTCACTGTCCGTTTGGAAAGTGATGTCTGCCGCTTCAGCATGAACCGTAATGCCTTTGCTCGTTGCCAGAACATGCATGGAAGCGATCGATTCGGATAGTAGGTCACCCAGTCGGCACGGCTCCCATTGAGGCCTCATTTCGCCACTGTCCTCGCGGGCCATCAACAGGAGATCCTCAACCAGCTTTTTCATCCGCGTGCCAGCGGAGTGGCAAATCTCTATCGAGTCCTGATACTCCTCAGCGGAACGGGCTCTTTTCTTCATCCGCTGGGTCTCCGAGAGGATCACAGTCAGCGGTGTCCGCAGCTCATGCGATGCGTCGGCAGTAAACTGCTGCTGTCGCTTAAATGCGTCCTGCAGGCGCGAAAAGGTCGTGTTCAGGATGGAGGCAAGGTCGCTTAATTCGTTGCGGAATCCACTCGATTGGATCCGCTCGCTCAGGTTTCCCTCGGAGATCCTCACGGCCGATTCACTGATGGACTGGATGGGCCGGATCGCATACCCTGAAATCAGCCAACCGCCCAGCAGGCCAAGCAGCCAGACAACAAGGCCGGTCCCGCCAATCAACAGCTTGATTTTATTCATTCCAGCCATTTCGTGTGAAGTTTCCTGTCCGACAACAAGGTGAAGCCCGGATTGCTGACCGACTACACGTTCGCGCCGATTAGCGACCCACCGGGTTGTTTCGGTGAGACCCTGTTCGGGAAATAGCAGATTCTCAATATCCGCCGGAGCGTTTTCAGATTCCAGGACTAGGTTCCCGCCGGAATCCGTTATTCGGTAATAATAATGCCCCGGTTGGTCTCCATCAAAGGTCGTCTGCAGCAATTCGGGAATGGGAACCCTTCCCGTCTGCAAGGGCCGCAGGAAAACGGATGACATCATGGTGGACCGGTCCGATGTCAAGGCGCGTAGGATCGTAGCTAAGGGGGCTTCTGCCAGAGTCGCATTCCGCAGACTGGAAACGAGCAACAAACTTTTCTCTGCCAGTCGCCGGTCGATCTCGCGGCCCTTTTCAATCCATGCGAGTTGGTAGGTAAAGATCCCGAAGCCGACCGTCACCATCAGCAGAAGCAATCCATACCATGCCTGGATTTGCCATCGGATCGACTTGAAGAACATCCTCATACGTGCTGGATTCTGCTCAAACTACAAAGGTCTATGATAATCCACTCAAGGAATCACGTAGCCGTGACCCCGTCGCGTTTGAATGACGCCGCTGCCAAGTTTCTTGCGGATATTCGAAACATGCACATCCAGCAGGTTGGAGAGTGTGTTGTCATGCTCGTCGAAAAGGCGATCATACAGCAAGGACCGTGAGATAACCGTTCCCCGATTGACGGCCAGATACTCGATCAGGCTGTATTCCCTGGGCGTCAGAGGGACCACCCGGGCATCCAGCTTTACATGCTTCATGGAGGTATCGACCGTCAGATCGTCAATTTGAATAACCGGATGCACGATTCCGGCCCGCCGCCGGATCAGGGCATTCAACCGGGCAATAAGCTCATCCGAATCAAAGGGCTTGGTCAGGTAATCATCGGCCCCCTTGTTCAAGCCCTTGATTTTATCGGGAACGGTGTCGCGGGCCGTCAGCATCAATACGGGTGTCTTGATTTCAGGCCGCAGCTTATCCATGACTTCCCATCCGTCCATGACGGGCATCATGATGTCGAGGACGATCGCGTCGTAAATATCCTCACGGGCCAGATACAGCCCTTCCTCGCCGTCCTGCGCCGAATCGACGGCATAATCCTCATCCCGCAGCGTGGCCACCAGGCTCCGACACAGCAGGGGATCATCTTCCACGACTAAGACCCGCATCTTTCAGGATCTCCGTTGAAGGCGTTACGAACGAGCGGTTGGATCACTCTGTCTTCCATCATGGACAGGAACGATACACCCTTCTGCCTTAAGAAACAATGAAGATACCGGCTATCGGGTTTGAGGAAGGATTCGGAGGATACCCACGAAAATTTCGCCCGCGAGCCGACAGGTGTGCATTAAGTCACCTATCGGCGGAATCCTTCATCTAAGGTCACGATTTGTAGATTTTTATCAAGCGTAACAGCTGCCAACATAGCGTCATTGCTACCGTTACCATTGAGATTCAAGTCCTCGTGCAAGCGAAGCCTGCGGGTTTCTCTGTCATCTTGTCAGGTTCAACCACGTCTTGAACAAGTTCGCCACCAGCGGCGTGAAGCGAGTCTTGTTGTAGGCGTCGCCGATCCGCTGGATCGCCTCGGCGGTCGTGGGATACGGGTGGATCACGCCGGATAGGGCACTCAGTTTGACGCCGCCCTGCATCGCCACGGTGATTTCCGAGATCAAGTCCCCCGCGTGCTCACCCACAATCGTCGCGCCCACGATCCGGCCTTTCACGGCGTGCACTTTTACGAAGCCCTCGGTGTGGCTTTCCAATATCGAGCGGTCGATCTCGGCAAAATCCTGCCGAAAGGTCGCGACCGCATCGCCGTATTGTTCCTTCGCCGCTTCCTCGT
>CAZSPO010000097.1:0-10609 GCA_964608775.1 uncultured Chthoniobacterales bacterium
CCGCACGCGGATCCCGGCCGGAAGGTCGGCGCCGATCCGGGCGCGCACAGCGGCCCCGCGCAATGCCCCGCTGATGTCCCTGGACGAAATGCTGATGATCCCTGGCTCCGACGTGCTGGCCCGTATTCCGGGTTGGCGCGACGATTTTACCCTTCACAGTGCGGGTCGGCTGGATGTGCATTGGGCGTCGCGATCGTTGTTACTTGCGGTGCCGGGGATCGATGAAGCGGGGGTTGACCGATTGATCGCACGCCGGGAGGAGCGGGAGTTGGCAGATGGCACGGAGTTGATCCCCGGGGAGGTGATTGCGTCGGAAGAAGAAATGTTGGCCCTGCTCGGGGTGAACCCGGTCGCCATGGAAACCCTCGGGGCGTTTCTCACCACCCAAGATCCTACCCGGCGGGTCGTTAGTCGGGGAGAAGCCCGGGGGGCCTCCCATCAAATCGAGGCGGTTTTCCGCGCCGGGAACCGCGGACGGGTGCTGGAGTGGAACGAATGAGTCACGATCCACGGCAAAAAAAAGAGCGACCTCTCTGGCGGGTTTGGTCCACGTCCGACGGCTGGGAAGCGGCAGCTCCCGACCATCCTCCTCTCTCCGCTCCCTCTCTGGAGGCGGTGGTGGCCTCGCTGCCATCCGGGCATCCCTATGAACTCTGTCTGCCTCAGGCGTGCGCCCTTTTTGCCACGACTGATTTCCCCAAAGTGCCCCGGGAGGAACTGGTCACCATGCTCGGTTTACAAACTGAGCGTCTCTTTTGTCTGGAAGAATCGACCTGCAGCCTCGCCCTCGGGCGGGTGGTCGACGGGGCGGAATCCCAACGGGTCGTCGTTTGGGCAGTGCCTCATTCGGTTTTACAAGGCGTGCTGGGCGAGATCGAAAGGCTTCCGCGCGCCCTTGTTCTCCGCGCCGATTTGTTGGCGGCGGAACCAGGGCCAACCCGGCTCTGGATGTTTCGAGAAGGGGATGAAGTGGTCGTCGCCCTGGTGGAAGGCGGAGAATTGGCGTGGACAACCAACCTGCCGGTTTCGACTGCTGGCGATCAGTTGGAATCGATCATCTGCCAGGCCGCCATGGCTCTCACGTTAGATCAGCCGGAGTCTGACCCTCGTCGGATTCTTTACATGCCAGAGGTGGCATCCTGGGCTGCCGCCTGGTCCGCTCATTCACAGGTCCCCGCCGAGGCGGCGGATCCGGCTCTCCCAACGACCCCGGCTCGCATTAGCTGGACCCCCGCCCCCTGGCAGGCCCAGGAGAAAAGGGCCGAGCACGGGCGTTGGGGACGTCGGGCTCTCGTCGTGTTGGCCGCCCTTTACTGCCTCTTCATCGGCTGGAAAATGACGGAATGGCTCCTGCTCAATCGGGAAACGGATCAATTACGAGGTGAACTCGCCGCCATGACCCCAGTCGTGGAGCAAATTGAAAATGCGCGCTCCCTCTGGAACCGGGTGGCTCCCGTCACCGAGCGTCGGCGGTCGCCCATCGAAATTCTCGATACCCTGGCCCGTCTGGTTCCTTCGGGCGGTCGCCTCTTCCTCACAAAACTCGATATCAATCAAGATGGTTTTACGGTCGAAGCGGAAACGGAAGATCTTTCCCTTGCTTTCGCTTTCGCCGAAGGGATTCAACAGCACGACGCGTGGCAGTTCGAACGGGTCGAACCCGGCCAACCGACTCCGGTCCGTGGAAAAAAGAAATGGCGACTCCAAATCGCCGCGATGGGATGGCAGCCATGACCAAGCGACCGATGAGCCAACGCGAGAAATGGTTGCTGGGCCTTGTGCTGGCTACCCTCTTCTTTGTCGGCAACCTGGTCCTCCTCCGGGTGCTGCAAACGGAGACTTTGAAGGCTCGGGAACGCCTTGCCGAAATGAAACCGGTGTTGGCCGTCAGTGGCTATTTACTGGAAAACAAAGCCTATTGGCTCGCAGCCCGAGCCTGGCTCGTCTCCCAGGTCGCCCCCATGCCGAATCTCAACGAGGCCCGGGTCCGGCTCCTCGAAGTCGCCCAGCAACAGGCCTCCACCACGGGCGTCCAGTTGAGCGCTGAAAACCTGCCGCCCGCCTCGCCGGAAGTCGATGGTTTTGCAGAAGTCCGGGCTGGATTTGAAGTCCGCGGCGACTGGGCCTCCGTCGTCCGCTTCCTCGTTGGCCTCGAAGATCCCGCTGCCTTTCAAGGGGTGGCCGATCTCAAAATGGTCAAAACCAAAGAAGACGAAGTGAAAGCCAACGTCATTCTGGTTCGGTTTTTTCCCTCCCCCAACCTGGTCGCCTCGCCATGACCCGTTGCACACACCATCCGACGGGCTGGGTGATGGGGGTGGTTGCCTGCGGCGGCATCCTGCTGAGCGGAAGCCTGGCCCAGGCGCAACCGGAGCCGTTTGTTCCTCCGGAAAAACCGGAGCCTGCCCGTTATCAGGAACTGGCTGCCCGTCCGCTATTTGGCCTGCCCACGGAAGAACCCGAGGCCCCGATTGAAACGGGCACCCCGTTTCTCCAGCGTTATCAACTGGTGTATGCCGCCCATTTCGATGGCACCGATTATGTCACCATCCAGGATCGGCAGGAGAATCGCTCGGTTCGTCTCAACAATCGGGAGCCCGGTCCCGATGGATGGCGGGTGCTCGGGGTGGATTGGTCCGAAGATCTCCAGGAAACCAAGGTGCAAGTGGAAAAAGGCCAGGAAGGGGGCGTCCTCAGTTTTAGTCGAGAGCAACTCTTTCAAACGACCTCCGCTCCCGCTCCTTCTCCCCCCCGCGGAGCGGCAAACCAGCAGGCTAACTTGCCCCCCGGCATGCCAAATCCTCCCCCTGGCGCGGCCCCAGCGCTTCCGGAAAATGTGCGGCGCGCGATCGAAGCCAACCAATCTCCGACAGTCCCTGCGGGCCAAATTCGCCGACGCACCATTCGGCCCCCGAGCGAAGCCGGTGAATAGACCCCCCTGTTTCATGAAATCCGTCGTGGTTGCTTGATCTTTTTGCGCAAGGCTTTGTCGTTCAGGCAGTAACGGATCACTACGGATACGCTCCCGCCTGAACTGTGCGCCCTGCACAAAAATCTGCGGCGCAACCCCCTCCGGCCTTTATGAAACTGGGGGGGAGAAACCGATGGCAGGTTATCTCTCCGAACGGAAGATTGTTTCGGGTTAACTTCTTCGGGTTAGCCTTCGGGAGTTCCCACAGTCGCCCCGATCCACGTCCACCAATTCCGACCGAACCGTGCCCGCACCCGGTCGCGAAGGGTCGGGGCCGCTTGGGCGCTGTGGAGAATGGCGAAGGTGGTGGAGCCAGAGCCGGACATCAGCGCTCCGGCGACCTCGGGCTGGGTCAGTAGCCAGCTTTTAAGTTCCGGTAAGACGAGGAATTTCGCGTGGACCGGCGGTTCTAAATCATTGTGCAGCGTGCCCCACGGCAGAATCTGTGTCTCAGCAGGGGGCTGGCTGGAAGCGCGTGCGGCAGCGAACGCTTGGTAAGCCCAGGGTGTATCAACTGGGAAAGGCGGCTTTATCAACAAGAGAGGGAGCGGAGGGAGCGAGACCGTGGCTCCGAGGATCTCTCCCCGACCGGTGCAGTGGGTGGCTTGATCGCGTAAAAAGAAGGGGACGTCGGAACCGAGGACCGCCGCCATCACGACCAAGGCTGGCTCAGCAAGTCGGGTATTAAAAAGCTTGTTGAGCCCTTGCAGAACCGCAGCGGCATCACTACTGCCACCGCCAAGCCCTGCCCCGTGAGGGATGGCCTTTTCGAGATGCATGGTAAGGGTGCCGGAAAGCGGCTGGTGCTCGGCGAAAAGGCGGGCGGCACGGACGGCTAGATTGGAGTCATCGACTGGCAGGTCCGGGTCTGAGCAGGTGAAGGCTACGGCGAGCGGCCCCGGGCCGAGGGCGGCGCGGGAAGCGTCGAGGTGAAGGGTGTCGGCAAGGGTGATAGGACAGAAGAGGGAATCGAGATCGTGATAGCCATCGGCTCGCCGGGTCAGAATCCGAAGGGTGAGATTGATTTTGGCCGGGCAGGAAAGGGTGAGGGGAGCAGGCATCTTTAACTGGCGGAAAGAGAGGCCTTGTCGCAGATTTCGCGCATGCAGCAAAGTGAATTGAAACGGGAGCAAGTGGCGGTGGCCCTCGACGTGCCGGATGTGCAACGGGCTTTGCGGTTGGCGGAAATTCTGGGCGGAGAGGGGTTGGTCTACAAAGTGGGGTTAGAACTGTTCATCGCGGCGGGGCCGGAGGTCGTGCGGGCGTTGAAACAACGGGGTGCCCGGGTTTTTCTCGACTTGAAATTGCACGACATCCCCAACACGGCAGCCGGAGCCGTTCGGTCCGCGAATTTTTGGGATGTAGATTTTCTAACCGTCCACTTGTCTGGAGGGCGCGGAATGTTGGAGGCGGCGGTGGCTGCGGCTGGGCCGAGTTTACGATTGCTCGGTGTGAGTGTGTTGACGAGTTTGGATCAAACGGCTTTGAGCGAGACCGGGGTGGAACGAAAAGTGGAGGATCAAGTTTTGGCGTTGGCGGGACTGGGGGTGGAGGCCGGGTTCCGCGGGGTGGTCTGTAGTCCCAACGAGGCCCCGCTTTTGCGGCAGGTGTTTGGGGAAGGATTGTTCTTGGTGACGCCAGGGGTGCGACCGAAAGGGATGGAGTCAGGCGATCAAAAACGGGTGGCCACTCCGGGGGAAGCGCTCGCTGGCGGGGCGAGTTTGCTGGTGATCGGCCGCCCAATCACGGCGGCTTCCGATCCGGCAGCGGCGTTAGCTTCCATTTTGGCCGGGGAATGAGGGCGCTGCTGGCGGAGTTAGAATGGGCCGACGAAACCGCGCCGGGCACGGTGTATGCCCAAATGGGGCTGGATGAGGTGGCGCTCGAACGGGCGGAAGTCCCTTGGGGTCGGGTTTACCGTTGGACCGAGCCAGCCGCGACCATCGGGTGCTCCACCCGGGTGGAGGAAGTCAAGGAAGCCTTGGGCGGAAGACCTTGGACCCGTCGGCTGACCGGAGGTGGGGTCGTATGGCATGATACCGATTTGACTTACTCGCTGGTGGTGCCCCGGGATTTCATGCCAGTCGCTATGCGCGCTCGGGAATGGTATGAAGCGTTGCACAGTCGGCTGGCGGCTGCTTTGGAAAACCCCGTCCATCTCGCTCAAGCTGATTTGCCGGGGCCGACGGATTGGTGTTTCCGGCGTCCGGTGCAGCACGATTTGCTCGACGTCACGGGGGAGAAGCGAGCGGGAGCCGCCTTGCGTTTTACCCGTCGGGGGTTGCTGGTGCAAGGTTCGATCCGGGGCGGCGGGGTGGATTGGGGTCGGTTCATTGGTTCGGTTGCGAGTGAGGTCCGCCATGTGGAGGTGAGCGCAGACTGGAAAAGGGCCGCATCCTGGCTTGCGCAAAGACGTTATGATACCGATGATTGGCGTTATTCCAAGCGGCGGGATCGATCGCCCGGTGCCTCGCTTAAGCCCTCCCAATGAGCCAACCCGCGAACCCTTTTGCCGAAGACCTTGCCGCCAACGCCCTGTTTGCGGAGATCTCCCCTGAGCGAGTCAAAGCGTTCGCCGCTGACATCCCGATCGTGCACTACGAGGATGGGGCCGTTATTTTTCGAGAGGGCGACCCACCTTCCGGCCTCTTTTTGGTGGTGAGCGGAGCCGTGAAAATTTCCAAACACGGCCGGGGCGGCAAGCAGGAGACCCTAGGGCTGATTGATAAAGCGGATTACTTTGGCGAGATGGCCTTGGTGGATCAGCAACCGAGGAGTGCCCAAGCCACGGCGCAAGGGGCGACGATATTGGGAATGATCGATGCCCAGGTGCTGCACCAAATCATTCAAGCTGTGCCAGAGGTGAGCATGAATTTAGTCCGCTGCATCGTGCGTCGGCTTCGTTCGGCCAATACACATTTTATCGAGGAGATGATGCGCTCCGAGCGGCTTAGCCTGGTCGGATCAATGGCGAACGGGATTATCCATGATTTCAAAAACCCGATGGCCGCGATTATTTGTGCCTGCGATTTTCTGAAGAGTCAGGAGGACAAAACTATCCAACAATTAACCGGCATCATGCGGCGATCGGTGGATCGGATGTTGGCGATGACCCAGGAATTGCTCGATTTCTCCCGGGGCACCAGCTCTCAGAAATGGGAGAAAGGTCCGCTCTCCCGGCTGGTGCAAGAGGTGGAGGAAGCTTCTTTGCGCCCGATGGAAGAGGCGGGATTTCGGATTGAACGTTTGGTGAATTTTGAATGCGACGTGGTGCTCGATTTTGATCGGTTTGAGCGGGTCTTGGGAAATTTGATCAAGAACGCTCGGGAAGCGATGGCCGAAGGGGGTGCGCTCCGGTTTGAGGTAGGTGGCGATGATGACCGGGTTTGGTTTCGGATCACCGATTCGGGCTGTGGCATTCCGGAGGAATTGTTGCCGACGATTTTCGAGCCGTTTGTGACCCATGGAAAAAAGAATGGCACCGGGTTGGGGATGGCTTTGGTTAAACAGGTGGTGGACGGCCACCGGGGGCAGATCGATATCGAGAGTAAGCCGGGTGAGGGCACTGCCATGACGATTCAAATTCCACGGAGCCTTCGCACCACAGCCGATTCATGAAAATTCCAGCCCTCACGCTCCTTTTTCTGGCCGTTAACCTGGTGGGAACACTTTCGCTTTCCGCCCAAATTGAGTTGAGCTCCCGAGAGAAAGCGGCTCTGGGAAAAAAAATCTGGCAGAACGAATGCGGCGGCACAGTTGCTGGGTTGACGAGTTGGAACAGCGGCGAGGATTTCGGGTCGTTTGGGATTGGTCACTTTATCTGGTATCCCCCGGGCAAACGGGGCCCGTTTGAGGAGAGTTTTCCGCCGCTCATCCAATTTTTGACGCGTCAAGGCAGCCCTCCCCCGGCTTTTGTAGCCAAAGCTAAAGGATGCCCCTGGGCGACCCGGACGGAATTTGAGCGGGCCAAAGCCTCTCGCGAGATGCAGGCTCTCCGGGAATATTTGGCCGCCACTGTGACCGGGCAGACTGAATATCTCATTGCGCGCTTCAATGCAGCCGTTCCGAAGCTGCTGGGTGCCGTGCCGAAAAGTGACCGGGCTGAATTGGCGGGTCGATTGCGGGCGGTCGGATCAAGTTCCCGGGGTGCCTTTGCGCTCGTCGACTACGTGAATTTCAAGGGGGAAGGGCTCGCCCCCGCCGAGCGATACCAAGGAGAAGGCTGGGGGTTGCTGCAGGTGTTGGAGGCGATGAACGGACAGGGCGATCCGGTCGAGGATTTCTCCCGCGCCGCCGCCCGCGTCCTGACCCGTCGCGTGGAGAATTCCCCCCCGGCGCGCAACGAAAAAAAGTGGCTCGCCGGTTGGTTAAATCGAGTGGGCCGCTACTGAGCCTTGCCCGAGCGGTCGCCCCCAGGTCGCCCCCAGGTCGCCCCCTCTAAACGGTCCGGGCTGCTAGCCGTCTGTTGGGCCTCGAGCGTGCGGGCGAAGTCCGACCGGCTGCTAGAGATCGGTGATCACGTTGTAGGTAGGATCAAAGAGTCGGCGATGCACGCGGACGGCGAACGAATCGGTCATGCCGGCCAGATAATCGCAGATCAATCGGGCGCGATCGGCTTCATGCGAAGCGGTTCGGATGGATTGATCGAACTCCGGTGGGACCAGACGGAAAGCAGCCGCTCCTCTGCGGGTCGCATAGTTATCCATGAACGCCTGGAACAATCGGGTCAGAATTTCTCGCCCTTTGTATTCCAACTGTTGCAGAGGAGGGGAATGGAAGACTAGATCGCGGGCGATTTGTTTGAAGCATTCACTTTCCGCCCGCACC
The DNA here is from genome assembly GCA_964608775.1 of uncultured Chthoniobacterales bacterium. Lineage (GTDB taxonomy): Bacteria > Verrucomicrobiota > Verrucomicrobiia > Chthoniobacterales > CAZSPO01 > CAZSPO01. The sequence continues at coordinate 7,799 of CAZSPO010000097.1, forward strand.
GCCGGTTCGATTGCGAGCTGGTAACGGTAGCGGGCGGATGCTACGGCCAGCGGATGCTCCCGGGGCACGAGCCGAGCGGCGGTTACGTATTGGCCGATTTTCCGACTGAATCGGGCCTCGGCTTTTCCGGCCTGAATGGTCTCGATCAACCACGCAATCAGCCGGTCGAGCTCCGCGTCCGCCGGTTGGGTGGCGGCCCAGCGTTCCAAGGTGTCCTGGCGAAGGAAACCGGCGTTGATCCCGTCTAACATGTCGTTGAGCGAGTAAGCGGTGTCATCGGCCCAATCCATGACCTGGCATTCTACGCTCCGTTCGGCGTTGCGCCCGAGGCCGCGAGGAAGGGCCTCGAAGCCGTCTGCGCCGCCCGCGACAAAGGAGAGCGCCTCGTGGGCTTCGTCATAGACAAACTTGCTTGCGGCACCAGGCACTTCGCCATGGAGGGCTTTGTATTTTAGGACTCCATCAAGAAAGGCCCGGGTGGGATTCATGCCGGTGCGGCCCTCGGAACGTTTGTAAAGGGTGCGGGTGAGAATGCGCAGGGTTTGGGCGTTGCCTTCGAATCCCCCGTAATTCTCGCGCATCAGGGCATGAAGCGCCCGTTCGCCCGCGTGTCCGAATGGGGGATGGCCGATATCGTGAGCCAGGCAAATCCCCTCGACGAGATCGGGGTCAAGGGAAGCGCCGGTGCCGACCAGAGGCGGGGCATGCCCGAGTGCGTGACAGAGGGAACGCCCAATCTGGGCGACCTCCAGAGAGTGGGTCAGTCGGGTGCGGTAAAAGTCGTATTCGCCCGACAAAAACACCTGGGTCTTCGCCTGAAGCCGCCGGAAGGCGGAGGCATAGAGAATGCGATCGCGATCGAGCATGAACGGGGTGCGCAAATCGCCCGTAACGCCCCGGGGTTCTCCGTCGAGGGTGGTGGTATCGAAAGGAAGATAGAACGAGTTGGCTGGCTGCACGATCAAAGGAGCGTGACAGGAAGGCGGGGCCGGGGGAATCGGAAAGGCGCGTGGCATGTCCGAAGCTTTCTCGGGCTCAATGCTCGCGCGAAATGGGGTGCGCCCCGATGATTTAACCGGATGATTAACCGGATTAGAACGGTGCCGGCGCACCGACGGCGTGCAGGTAAGCGTCTGAGAGCTTTCGATACCGAGCCTCGAGGGTGTCGTGAGCGCGGCGTTCTTCCAGCAGGGCCGTCTCCAACTCGCGAATTCGCTGTTGCAAACTGACCCGAATCCCGGCTTGAGCCGGTGTGATGGGCGGCGGCACGGTGCTCGGGGCATCGGGCAGGAGCGCGGATTTCGGGAGGGCGTCGGGTTCGATTTCTCCGATCACTTGGGCCAGAGGATACGTCGAGCCGTCACTCGCATTGATGAGAACGGTCGTGTCGGACAATTCGCCGACGAGCCGAAATTCTCGGATCGCCCCGAGTGTGGTCGGGCCGTAAAGCCGGTCGGCAGTTAGTTCAACGAGCCAATCCATCTCCAATTCAGGGAGCATGGGGGCTTTGATCCACGTCTGGTTGTCGGTCGATATTTTGTCAAACGGGGAGATCTGCGCCGTGTCGGCCCACTCCCGAAGCTGGGAAAAGGGGACGGGACCGAACACCGTGGCGTCGTCAAATTTCAGGAGGAACCATTGGGAGGAAGCAACGGACATAGAAGAAAGAGTAGCGGCTGGCTGGCCATCTGTCACGAGGCTTTGCACGGGGCTTTTGCCAGGTCATTGGGTGCGTTTGCAGGTTTGCCAACGGGGCAGTTTTCCGATTGAACTTACGGCATGCAGCCGGAGATCACCCTCACCACTCCCTCTCTGCTTTTTCCCACGGTCAGCCTGCTTCTCCTGGCTTATACCAATCGGTTTCTCGCCCTGGCCAATCTCGTCCGCACGTTGTCGGCCGATTATCGACGCGAACAATCAGGGGTTTACCTTGAACAAATTGAGCATTTTCGATGGCGCATTACGTTGATCCGCTGGATGCAGGTCTTTGGCGTGTCGAGCCTCTTTTTTTGTACCGCCTGCATGTTGTTGCTGGTGGCGGGGGGGCTGACGGCGGCTTGGTGGACCTTTGTTTGTGCCTTGGTGCTCCTGCTGACCTCACTCGGGCTTTCGATCTGGGAGGTCCAAATTTCCAGTCACGGGCTGAACATCATCTTGCGGGACCTCGAGGCCGCCCGTCCGCCCTCCAACGAGGCCGAGTGACCGCATCAGGGTGTGCGCCGCCTTTTCACCTGAAAGGAGGGTCGTCTCAATGCTGGCGGGAGCGGCGCTGTCGCCAGCTAACACCGCGTTGCGGGGAAGCCAAGCCCGTTGGCGGGTGAATTGAGCGGCAAATCCTGGGGGCTGGGCGGGCACGGCGTGCGGGACGCGGAACACCCCGAGCGGATGCAACAAGGTCGGAGCCATGGCAAACCACTCGCTCAACTCGCTCAACGCCCCCTGCACCAGCGCGTCGTCATTCAGTCCGGCATCATCAAGCACGGTGGCGTGCAAAAGGGCGGCACCGTCGGGAGCGAGTTCCGGCTGGACATTTGTCACTTGGGCGAAATGTCGGATCAATCGACCGCGTCCCGCAACCAGACAGAGCTTCCGGCTGGGGGTCATCGGTTCATGGCTGTGGAACCAGAGGCTGGTGACCGATTGCCAGTTGACCGGGGCTAGGCGGTCGGCTCCGAAAAGGCGGGCGGCTTCATCCTGTGCCGTGGCGACCACCACCCCGTCCACATCCATCCTCTCACCACTCGCTAATCGGAGGCTATGCACCTGTCCCCCTTGGATATCCAAGGTTTCCACGGGCGTGCCGCATCGCAT
>CAZSPO010000098.1:0-10571 GCA_964608775.1 uncultured Chthoniobacterales bacterium
GGCGGCTTTGTGCGCGGAGCTTTCTCGCGGGATCAAAACGCGCAATATGCTCCTGCCACTCGTGCGCGATAAATTCCGCGCCCAACCTGGGGTGTTCGCCCAATGGGAATCCGCCGCTCGAGTGGTGCGCCCCCAACGCACAGCGGAGGCTGCGGTGGCGGGATGAGGCCCGTGGTAGGGCGCGCATGCAGTCGGCCGACCTGGGCTGGAGGACGCAAGCCTTCGGGGCTATCGCCCTTTCACCCACTCCGCAGCCCGCGTCCATGGAACGCGATGGTGGGCACGGTTTAGTGCCACGATTTATGTTTTTGGCACTAAACCGGTTGACTAAGGATTGTATGCGATCCTTATTTCAGCGTGCTCGCCATTTCTGACGCCGATATCGCGGCGCGTTTGTTATTCGACAACCCTTGGTGGGAGAAGGATGCAGCCGCTGCTCCATACCGAGATTTGCCTCGGCGCGTCTATTTATCCCCTTTCTATGCCTTGGCGACAGACCGAAGCATCTGCCGGGCTGTCGTTTTGCTGGGGCCGAGGAGGGTCGGGAAAACCGTGATCCTGTTCCAGACCATCCATGATCTTCTGGAGAGTGGAGTTCCGGGGGACCGCATTCTTTTCGTTTCATTGGAGACTCCGATTTACACCGACATTGCTTTGGCACGCTTCGTCGAGATGTTTCTTGGCCGCTTCGGGCACAGCAAGGATACGCGGCTTTACCTCATTTTTGACGAAGTCCAATACCTGAAGAAATGGGAAGTGCATCTGAAGTCCTTGGTCGATAGCTGGCCGAATTTCCGCTTCATCGTCTCCGGCTCGGCAGCGGCGGCACTGAAGTTGCAGAGTCATGAATCCGGCGCCGGCCGATTTACGGATTTTCTCCTGCCTCCGCTGACTTTCCACGAATATCTACATTTCACGGAGCGCGGGGCTCTGGTGGAGGAATCCGACCATTTGCCCTGCCACCATCGGGCCACCGATATCGTCACGCTCAACGCGGCGTTCCTCGAATACTTGAACGTGGGCGGCTATCCCGAAGCCGTCTTCAATCCCACGATCCGCTCGGCTCCAGAGCGCTTCATCAAAAGCGACATCATCGATAAGGTGCTGCTGCGCGACCTTCCCCAGCTTTACGGGATCCGCGACATCCAGGAATTGAACCGTCTTTTCACCACGCTGGCTTACAACACCGGCAACGAAATCACCCTCGAGGAGCTTTCCAAATCCTCAGGCGTGGCGAAAACCACGCTGCGTCGCTACATCGAGTATCTGGAAGCCGCTTTTCTCATTCGCCGCATCGAGAGAATTGACCGCAGCGCTCGTCGCTTCGAGCGAGCCACCTCATTCAAAGTGTATCTCACCAACCCGACCATGCGTGCCGCCTTGTTCGGTCATCCTGCCGAGGATGACCAGGCGATGGGGGCACTCGCGGAAACGGCGATTTACTGTCAGTGGTTTCACAAGGCTCATTTCATTTCCCACTTGGCCTATGCGCGCTGGGCAACTGGTGAGGTCGATATTGTCGCCCTGGATTCAGGCACCCAGAAGCCGATTTGGTGCGTGGAAGTGAAATGGTCGGATCGCCCGGCGAAAGACCCTCGTTTGCTGCGGCATGTGGTCGCTTTTGCGAAAGAACACGGCCTGCCCCTGGTCGCCGGGGCGCACCCGGCGAGAGTGACCACCCGTACCGCCCACGCGTTCAAGACGATGGATGGCTTGGATATCGAATTCGTTCCAACCTCTCTTTATGCGTATGTCTTAGGCAAAAACCTGCCTTGAAGTTTTGATATTTGGGAATCCATCGGCGTTTCGATAAGCGACCAGCGCTTCCCCGCCTAGCAGCTTGGCTTTGTTCAACCCGATAAAAATCGGGCGTTGCCAGCTGGGGCAAACTCGGGCATCGATGCTTGCGCCGGATGGAATGGTATTACGCAACAGACGGCCGACAGCAAGGGCCGGTGGATGACACCGTGTTTGACGGGCTCATCACCTCTGGCGTGCTGGGGCCTGAGAGTGTTGTATGGCGACCTGGGATGGCCGACTGGGTGCCGCTGGCGAAGGCGGCACCCGAAAAGTTTGCCGCCCCGCCGCCGACGCTCTCGCCGGACTCCACTGGGTTGGGGGCGAGTCCGGGTCCGGGGCCGAGAGTCGAACCGGGACTGGCGGTCGGCTCTGAAAACCAGCAGGACTGCGCCGAATGCGGTCGCCTTTTTGGGGAGGAAGACTTGCTCACCCTGGAAGCGCAACGGGTCTGTGGCGGGTGCAAACCGTTGGCAGTGGCCAAAGTCCGGGAAGGGCTTCGCATTGGGCATGCGTGGTTCCCCGCGATGTTATCCAAGCGGACCGGCGCATTCATGCTCGATGGGTTCATTCTCTATTTGGTGGCGAGCGGCGTGCAGGGGGCGATCAGTGTGGGGTTTGCCGCTTTAGGCTCGCCGCTATGGGGGGCGGTGATTGGCACGGTGGTCGGGCTGTGCGTGAACGCGGCGTATTTCATCTTCTTTTGGAAAAAATACGGGGCCTCGCCTGGCAAAATGGCAGTCGGCCTGAAGATTGTGGGGCCGGGCGGAGAACCTCTAAGCTGGAAACGGGCGACCTACCGTTATCTTGGGTCGGTCGTCAGCTCCCTCATGATGTATATCGGCTATTTAATGGCTTTTCTGGATGAGGACCGCCGGGCGCTTCACGATCGGATGGCCCAAACTTTGGTGGTGCAACGTCCATGAGCCAGAGCGCCCCACCCGTCCGTCGCCGGAAGATGCCGCCCAAAGGACGGCAACCTGGGAGTGTGCAATGCCCCCAGTGCCGACAGCCGCTCGATCCGCACCGCTGCCAAGGGTTGGAGCGCCCGGTGCGCTGCGGCCATTGCCGGACCCAAGTGCATGTGGTGCTTTTCCCCGCTTTTGCTAGAGGAGCGGAGACCGGTGGGTTTGGTCATCCGCTTCGCGACCCGCAAGAGGCCGCCTGCTTTTTTCACCCGAGCAAGCAGGCGGAGAAAACGTGCGAGCTGTGCGGACGATTCATTTGTGGGATGTGCGACACGGCTGAGGGGGGGGCTCCTGTCTGCGCGACTTGCTTTGACCGGGAGATCGCGGCGGGCGCTTATCCGCGGGACGTTTTGAATCCGGGCGGCTTGGCTTTGGTTCTCGCCTTCCTCCCCTTGCTGCTCTTTCCCTTGACCTTGATGACGGCTCCGATGGCGCTTTATTTGGCCGTGGCAGGCTGGCGCAAATCCGGCGTGCTCGTTGGCAGCAGCCGGGGGCGGCTGGCGTTGGCTGGGGTTTTGGCCCTGGTGCAGATTGTGGGCTGGCTGATTTTCTTCGGTGCGGTGCTGATGGAATTTTGGAAGGAGAACAGGTGAAAAAGTCCGAGAGCTCTCAGCGTCGCATTCACTACCAGAAGTTGGCGACCAGTCGCCAATTTCTGGCCGGCTCCAAGCTGCTCGAAGGGCCGACTCATTATCTTTTGACGCAACACGGGATCGGCGAAGATCAGTTTCGGCGTTTCTATTATCGGGATATCGAAGCGGTGATGTTACGTCGGAATTGGACGCAACCGATTTTACTAGGTGTCCTGGCCGTGCTCTTTGGGTTGCCCTCAGTGGGAGGGACTGCCGTTTTGTTGGCCATGGGGGAATCGATGCCTTGGCTACCCGCCGTCATTTTCGGACCATTCGTGGTGATATTGCTAATCGCCATCGTCGCGATGGTATGGCAGGGGGGGCATGCGAAGTTAGGCATTCGAACGCGGGTGAGTGAAACCTGGCTGGCGACACTCCCTTGGAAACAGGCGCTGAAAGCGGTGAACCGTCTTCAGGAGCGAGTGGCGGCGGACCAACCGCCGATGAGTCCCGAGGCCTTTGCCGCCGCGTTGGCAGCCCAGCAAGCGCTTGCGTCAAGCGAGTCGGCTCCCATGCCGATGCCCCCCAGCCCCCCCACGGCATGAGTGCTTCTGCCTTGGTTCGGAGTCGGTGCGAAGTGCATCCCGAGCGGGAGGCGGCGGCCCGCTGTGCTGGTTGCTCGGTTTATTATTGCCGGGAATGCGTGACCGAACACGACGGTCGGATGCTTTGCACGACCTGTCTGCGAATGGCGAGCGGCCCGGTGTCGGAGGGGCGTCCGCGACAGGTTCGGGTGCCGGATTCCGTCTGGCTGACGTTGCGGGCGGGTCTGGGGCTTTTATTATTATGGGGGCTGTTTGCGGTGGTGGGGGTGTTCATTTTGAAAATGCCGGCGGAATTTCACGACGGCTCCATTTGGTCCCCGGAGGCTTGGTTCGAATGAAGCAGGATCGGTCGCCCGGCGCTCGCACCGGTCTCGAGGTGGTGGAAGAAGCCGTGGCATTGCTGCGACGCGCTCCCGCTTCTGCCTGGGCGGTGTATGCGGCTGGCACGGGGGGCTTTCTTATCGCCGCGCTTTACTTCCTAGCCAACCTCAGCGCCGGACCGAATGACACGGCGGATGCAGTCGGACAGGCGGCCGGGGTGGCGGTGCTCTTTGGATTTGCCAAGGTGGGGCAATGTTACTTTTGCAATCACCTGCACGCCCTGCTACAGCACCGGGCCGACCCGCCATGGACCGGTGGCCGGATTGCCCGTTGCTTTTTACAACAGTGCGCGGTGCAACCTTGGGGGTTTCTGGCTTTGTTCGTCGCCTCCCTGGTGGTGCTCCCGTTTGCCCGCGTGTTTGGATGGTTTGAATCCCAGACGCTCTATGCCGATGGACTGCGCTCGCCGGGTGAGGCTTCCCGTCTCGCTTCGCGGGCTGCCGCCACTTGGCCGGGGCAAAACCACAGCGGGCTATTCATCTTGGGGCTGTTTGGGCTGGTGATGTTAGGAAATCTGATCGCCGCACTTCAATTCCTTCCGGACCTCGTCCGTTCGGTTTTCGGTTATGAACTGCCGATTGCCCGGGTAGGTTACAACTTTTTTAACACGACCTTTCTCGCCGCATTCGCTGCTGCAACTTTCCTGATCGTCGATCCGGTGATCAAGGCCTTCTATGTCGTGCGGGCGGCGCATGCCGAAGCCCGGGAGACCGGGGCGGATCTGCTGGCGTTCCTTCGTCGCTGGCAGGCGGTGGCCTTGTGGGCGATCTGCGCGGGGGGGCTGCTCCTCCCAGGGCAAGCCCGTGGTGAACCGCCCGCGCCCACCCCAGTTGTGACCGCTCCCGAGGTGGATGCCGCCATTGATCATGTGTTGGCCCGCGATGAGTTTCGCTGGAAAATGCCGCGATCCGAAAAAGGGTCTGGCGAGATGGCGGAGGAGTCAGGGGCGCTCGGCTTTTTTCAAGCGCTTGGCCGCTGGTTTGCCGATGCCACCCGCGATTTGCTGCGGTGGCTGGGGGAGATTCTCCGATTCATCGGCCAGTGGTTTTCGCACTTTGACGGGGAAACCCCCACGCTCCCCTCGTGGGAGTTTGGTTGGCTGGGGTGGGTGCGGGCCATTCTCTATCTTTTGTTGGCGGCGGGGGTGATCGCCCTGCTTTTCCTGGTGATTCGTCGGATGTGGAAAAAGCCCCGCTCCCGCGCCGTGCAAGCGACCCCGGATCGACCGCCGGTGTTGCCCGATCTTGCCGAGGAATCGCTTCGGGCCGACGCCTTGCCGGAGGACGGTTGGTTGGCTCTCGCGAGGGCGATGGTAGAAAAAGGCGAATGGCGGTTAGCGACGCGGGCCTTCTATCTTGCCGCCCTGGCGCATTTGGCCGGGCAAACTTGGATTTCTGTCGGGCGAGCCAAGACGAACGGGCAATACCTACAGGAATTTCGCCGCCGCGCCCGGGGGCAGAGCGAGCGCCACACCGAGTTGGCGACTGCCATTCACGAATTTGAATCGGTCTGGTATGGCTCCCACCCGGTCGATCCCGATTTTGTCCGGGCATTTGAATCTCGATCCGCGCATATCCGCCACTGGCATGCCTGAAATCCGCCGCCTCCCCATTGCCCTGCTTCTGCTCGCCGCTGTGGTGGTGGGGCTCGGCTGGCTGATGAACCGGTTGCTCGACAATCGCCTCGCGCAAGGGGACGTTTTTCCGGCTTACTCTAGTTATCGCACCGATGCGTTTGGCACCCGGGCGCTGCACGACAGCCTCGCGTGGCTGGCCCCGCTTCAAGTCGAACGCTCGATGCTTCCTCTCGCCCGGGTCACGAGTCATCCGCCCGCGTTGCTCTTTAAATTGGGCACCCCGAGTTTTTTCGGTCTGCTCGACAGTGAGCAACGGGAACTGACGCGATTGGCCACCGCCGGGGGGCGCATCGTGATCGCCTTGCAACCGGTCACCACCTTTGATTTCGCATCGGAGGCGGAACGTCAGCAGGAAATCCGGACGCAAGTAGAAGAGACGGCCCGGCGCCTCGGCATTCAACCCCCAGACGCGTCCGAAGAGGAATCCGCCGAGCCTTCTCCCACTCCCGATCTTGACACCGACGACCCGATTGCCCGAGAGTCCGAAGCCGATCCGGCCCCGCTCGACGCCGCCACCCGCCAACGCGCGACCGCAGCTGACCGGTTGTTTGCCATTCCCGATTGGGGCATTCGCTTGGTGCCTTACAACTGGCGCGACGCGATTGTTTACACCCGCAAAGAGGGTGCCCCCTTTGCGGAAGCGGCTCCCGCACATGATTGGCAGCCGCTCCCCATCAACTCGCTGATGGTTTGGGAGGTGGAACCTGATAGCGGGTGGGAGACACTTTTCGCCATCGACAACAAGCCGGTCGCGGTGCGCAAGGTCTTTGGAAGTGGCGATGTGATCTTGATGAGTGACCCTTTTGCTTTTTCCAATGAAGCGCTCTGGACCGGGTTGCAGGCCGATCATGCGGCCTATCGCAACGCCGATTTTCTCGCTTGGCTCATCGGGGGCTATCGGCGGGTGGTTTTTGATGAGTTTGGTTTGGGGGTGATTCAGACCGAAGGGGTGGGCACCCTGGCACGACGATACCGGCTTCATAGCGCGCTCGCGCTGCTTTTGCTGCTGGTGATTCTCTACATTTGGCGCAATGCCTCTAGCCTCGTTCCCCCGACCGAGTCCCCCTCGGATTCGGGAGAAACCGTCACGGGCCACCCCGCCGGGGCAGGCTTGGAATTGCTCCTCCAGCGGGCCATCCCGGCCGGAGCCATTCTTCGGGTCTGCCAGGAAAGTTGGCTCCGTTCTGCGGGCTTCCGTTCCCCAGCCAAATTAAAGCATGAAATGACCGCCTTGATTGACGCCTCCGAAACCGAGCCCGCCCGTCAGCGCCACCCGGCCGAAACCTACAATCGCATCACCGCGCTCCTCGCCAAACGCCACCGCTTATGAGTCCCGCCCTCACCCATCTCGAATCGATCCTCGCCCGAGCCCGCCAACAAGTCGCCAAAGTTGTCATTGGCCAAGACGACGTCGTTAGCAAAGCGCTCATCGCCATCCTCACCCGGCAACACGCCCTCATTGTCGGTGTCCCTGGGGTGGCGAAAACCTTGCTCGTCCGTACCCTCGCCCGGGTATTGGGCAGCGAATTTTCCCGCATTCAATTCACGCCCGATCTGATGCCGGCCGACATCACGGGCACGAACGTTTTCAATCTGCAAACTAACAGCTTCAGTCTGATTCCCGGTCCGGTATTCACCACCTTTCTGCTCGCCGACGAAATCAACCGGGCTCCGGCGAAAACCCAGTCCGCCCTCCTCCAAGCGATGCAGGAACGGATGGTGACCATCGACCGCGACACTTACCCCCTCGACCCGAGGTTTACCGTCTTCGCCACCCAAAACCCAGTGGAACACGAAGGGACCTACCCGTTGCCCGAGGCCCAGAAGGATCGGTTCATGTTAGAAATTCAAATGGGCTGTCCTGGGGAGGCGGATGAACGCGAACTCGCCCGCCGGATGCTTGTCCGAGCGACGACTCCCGAGCAAATCCTCGCCACGGGGGACATTGAGATGGTGCTCGATGGGCCAGCGCTCGAAACGTTGGAGGCGGCGTTGGAAGAGGTGGTGATCCGTCCGGAACTGATCGATTACATCGTCGCCGTGGTGCGCCGCACCCGCGAACATGAAGCGATTCTAGTCGGAGCTGGCCCTCGCGCCACGCAATCCTTGCTCGCCGCCAGCCGGGTGCAGGCCGCGCTTGAAGGCCGGGACTTTGTCACTCCGGACGATGTTAAAACGCTCGCCGAACCGATCCTAGCCCATCGCCTCATGCTCCGGCCCGAATTTGAAATCGAAGGGGTTACCATTCGGGAGGCCCTTGGCAAAGTCCTCGAAGAAACCCCAATACCGCAATAGCCCCCGCTCTGTTTCGTTCTCGTCATGATCGTTCCCGCCGCCCGCCTGTTGCGAGTCACCGCTTTCGCCGCGCTTCCCTCCGTGGTGTTGGCCGCACTCTTGCCGGGGTCGGCCGCCGTTGCCTGGGCAGTCCCGGCCTTCCTTGCTCTGGCGGCGTTGGCCGATGCCTTGCTTTGTTTCGACCGGTTTCAGGGGCTTGCGGCAGTCTCAGGTGACCTTGCCCGACTTGCAAAAGATCGGGAATCGGAAATCATGATTCGACTGCGAAATGATTCGGGTAAACCGGTCACGTTGCGGGTCGGCGTCGCGTGGCCCGCTCTGTTTGACGCCGATTTAGAGACCACCACTCTCACCCTTCCGGCGGGGTCGGTCTTCAGCCGGTTCCCCCTCAACTGCACCCCGCGCGAACGCGGTTCCTTCCGGCTGGAATGGCTCTACCTCGAACGAGCCTCCTGGCTTGGTCTTTGGAACGTCCGCACGCGGCTCCCGCTGCAAATGGAACTCCGCGTCTTCCCCGATCTTCGCCGTGACCGGGCTGCGGCGGCGGTTTTTCTTCATCGCGGCCTCATCGGCCTGCATGCCCAGCGCCAAGTGGGGAAAGGGCGCGAGTTTGAAAAGCTTCGCGAATATCTACCCGGCGACAGCTACGAAGATATTCATTGGAAAAGCACAGCCAAACGGGGGCGCCCCGTCACGAAGACTTATCAAATCGAGCGGACCCAAGAAGTTTACTGTCTCGTGGACGCCTCCCGCCTCTCAGCCCGGCGTCCGGGGTCCGACCCAGCCCCTCACGGCGCACGGCCGCGCACGATGTTAGAACGTTATGTGGCCGCCGCGATGCTTTTTGGAGCGGCGGCTGAGCAACAGGGCGATCTTTTCGGCCTCGTGACTTTTGCCGAACGCGTTCTGCATTATGTGCCGGCGAAGAATGGCAAGGCGCATCATGACGCCTGTCGCGACGCGATTTACAGCCTCCAACCCCGCGAAATCTCGCCTGATTTTGAAGAGCTCTTTACCTTCTTGAGAACCACGGTGCGTCGACGGGCGCTTCTCGTTTTTCTCACCGCGTTGGATGACGATTTGCTTGCCGAGACCTTCGTCCGCCATTTGCCGATGATCCGCCGGACCCATCTCGCGCATGTCTTGATGATTGATCCCGAAGATGCTGCGCCCTTGTTTTCTAAGCCGGCCGATTCGACCGCCGCCCTTTACCAAGCGCTGGCCGGGCACGAGCGATGGGAACATCTTCGTGCCGTTGAACGCGCCCTTGCGGTGCAAGGGGTGCGGCTTTCGGTGACCCCCAGTGAGGAGCTCGTCCTGGCGTTGCTCAATCACTATCTTGAGGTAAAACGGCGTCAGCTTCTCTAACATCCGCCATGATCATCGACCTGCCCCGGTTTCTGGAACAAGAACGCCCGTGTTGGACCGAGCTGGATGAACGGCTGACGGTGTTGGAAAATGATCCCGACAGCCAGCTCGACCTAGCCGGAGCCCGTCGCTTGCATTATCTCTACCGACGGGCAGCATCCGGACTCGCCCGCCTTTCTTCTGCCACGGCTGAGACTGCGCTCACCAGTTGGCTCGAAACGTTAGTGGCCCGCGCCTACGGCGAAATCCACAGCCACTCGCGGGCAGCCCGCACCCGGTTTCAACCGGTCCTCTGGTTCTTTCAAACGTTCCCACGCACCTTCCGCTTGCATGTGGCCGCCTTTGCACTGGCGGTGGCGGTCACCGTGGTTGGTGGTTTTTTTGGAGCCGGGGTGGTCGCATTCGATCCCGAGTCGAAACCCGCTATCATGCCATTCGTCCATCTTCTCGGCGATCCGAGTGAACGCGTCGCGGAAGAAGAGGCCGGCGAACGAAACGGGGAGGCCCAACATACCGCGTTTGCCGCCATGTTAATGACGCACAACACTCGGGTCTCGATCTTTGCCATGGCTCTCGGGATGACATTCGGTGTCGGCACATTCATTCTGCTTTTTTACAACGGCGTCATCCTGGGCGGGGTGGTCTTTGATTATGTCGCAGCGGGTGAATCGACCTTCCTAGCGGGGTGGTTGTTGCCCCATGGCTCGGTCGAAATCCCCGCGATCCTCATCGCCGGCCAAGCCGGATTCGTCCTCGCCGCCGCCCTCATCGGGCGTGGCTGTCGCGATCCGCTCTCGGTCCGGATGCGAAAGGCCGCTCCCGATGTGGCCACCCTGATCGCGGGGGTGGCCCTGCTCCTTGTTTGGGCCGGGATTGTGGAATCGTTCCTCTCACAAACCCACGAACCCGCCGTTCCTTACGCCGCCAAAATTAGCTTCGGCACCTTTCA
>CAZSPO010000099.1:0-5982 GCA_964608775.1 uncultured Chthoniobacterales bacterium
CGTCGTTTTTTCAAACGCCTCCAGAGCCACCCGAGCAGGGCGAGGAGGAGAAGGGCTCCGACCACCCAAAGCACGGGGACAAACCACGGGGTGCGAGCGGCCACTTCCAGGGGCCCGGCGATATCGCGGATGTCTTCGGCAGTCGGGTCCATCCTCGGAATCAGCCGCGGGCAAGGCGGCGCATGCGGTTTTTAAAGAAAGTGCGGAGGGACGGCAGGTAATCGCGCCCGGTTTCGAGTTCGATATGGTCCACGCCATTGCGGAGAAAAAATTGGTGGAGCCGCTGATCGCGGACGGCGGCGGCTTCGCGGAAGCGGTCGCGGAGTTTTGGGTTGCCGAGGTCGATTTCGAATTGTTCACCCGTCTCGCTGTCTTCGATCACAAATCGGCCGGCCGCAGGAAGTTCGCGTTCGGCCGGGTCAATGATGGAGAGAGAGACGAGGTCATGGCGCTGATGGGTGGTCAGGAAGGATTTTTGATAATTGGCCGCTTGAAAATCGGAGATAAGAAAAACCACCGCACGGCGGGGCATGACTTTGTTGAGATAATCGAGCGCCCCCCGGAGATCGGTGCCAGTTTGGCGTGGCGTGTGAAAAAGCATTTCGCGCACGAGCCGGAGGACATGTTGGCGACCTTTACGTGGGGGAACAAAAAGCTCGATTTCTCCAGTGAAAAGGAGCAGCCCGGCGCGGTCGTTGTTGCGAATGGCGCAGAAGGCGAGGATGGCGGCGACTTCGGCCGCGAGTTCGCGTTTGCTCATATCCCGGCTACCAAAGGCTCCAGAAGCGCTGAGATCGACCACGAGCATGACGGTGAGGTCGCGTTCCTCGGTGAATTTTTTAACATACGCTTCACCGGTGCGCGCGGTCACATTCCAATCGATCGTCCGGATTTCATCGCCGGGCTGGTATTGGCGGACCTCCTCGAAATTCATGCCGCGCCCCTTAAAAATACTGTGGTATTGACCCGCAAAAGTCGCCTCCACGAGATGCTTAGTGCGCAGCTCAAGGTGCCGGATTTTCCCGAGAATGGCGCGGGTATCGGTCATGGCGAAAGGGATGAAAGCCGGGAGCCGAGGGTCACGGCACGGGGAGGGCGGAGAAAATGCGGGCGATGATCGCTTCGGAGGTGAGGGATTCTGCCTCCGCTTCGTAAGTGATCATGACGCGATGGCGAAGGACGTCGGCCCCGATATTTTTGACATCCTGCGGGGTGACGAAGGCGCGGCCTTGGAGAAAAGCGGCGGCTTTGGCAGCGAGGGCGAGGGCAATGGTGGCCCGAGGGGAGGCCCCATAACGAATCATGCCGTTGAGCGGGATATTGTAATGGGCGGGATCGCGGGTGGCCCAGACGAGATCGACGATGTAATCTTTCACGCGACTATCGATATAGATCTCGTTCACCAGCTTGCGCGACTCGATGATTTGTTCGGGAGTCACAACCGGCTGGACGGAGAGATCAGGGGTGGAGGTGGACATCAGGTCGAGAATTTCTCGTTCCTCCATCCGCGTGGGGTAATCGATGTGTAGTTTAAAGATGAAACGATCCAGCTGAGCTTCGGGCAGTGAATAAGTGCCCTCTTGTTCGAGTGGGTTTTGGGTCGCGAGGACCAGGAAAGGGTCGGGCAGCGGATAAGTTTGCTCGCCAATGGTGACTTGGCGTTCCTGCATGGCTTCCAAAAGGGCGCTTTGGACTTTGGCCGGGGCGCGATTGATTTCGTCGGCCAGAATGAGATTGGAAAAAATCGGGCCGAGCTTCGTGGTAAACGCTCCCTCCTGCTGATTAAAAATCAGCGTGCCAATGAGGTCGGCAGGAAGCAGGTCGGGGGTGAACTGAACCCGTTGAAAGCCCGTTTGAATACAACCAGCCAGGATGCGAACGGTCAACGTCTTGGCGAGCCCTGGGACCCCTTCCAACAGCACATGGCCGTTGGTCAGCAGGCAGAGCAGGAGGCGGTCGACGAGATATTTCTGGCCGACGACCACGCGGGCCATTTCGTTGCGCAGGGGCATCACCCACTGGCCGTGTTGCTGGACTTTTTCGGTGAGTTCCTGGGTGGTAAGCGACATGGGAAAGGATTCCTTCTCAACTGCACGACTCGCTGGCAAGCGCCGGATACACTTATCAAGAGTCGAGCCCGGTTTTTTTAGGCGTTACTCGGGCTGTTTCGTTCCCGCCTCCTCTGGCGGTCGGACAAAATAAAACGCTTCGCCAACTGCTTTTGAGTCGTAGAGAGCTTTGTCCACTCGCAGGGTATATTGTTTGTCCTCCTGTGGCACATGGAGCACGAAGTAAAAGGAGCCTTCGATGTCTTTCCGTTTCAACCCGCCGTCCCCCAAGGTGAATTGCACTTCCGGGGCTTCCACGAACCGCTTCTCTGTGATCACACCGTTAACGCCGCGATAGCCCTTCGACAATTCCAGCACGGCGAAGACCAAAAACATCATGACCACCGAGGCGATCACCAGGCTGACGAGTCGGTCGCGCCGACTGTTTGCGCGCAGTTTGCGTCGGACCAATTCGGCACGGGTGGACGGAGGAGTCGGAGAATCGTCCATGGCGCTGGCATGCCACAGCGTTGAAATTTAAGCAAGCCAAGCCCGTGCTGACCAAAACATTGCAAAGGGTTTTGCCGGAGGTTGTTGTGGCGAGAAGTGGCCTACAACTCGGCCGCTCGCCCGAGCATGTCGAACAGTTCCTGCACCCGTTTATCAGCCGGATAACGCTCGCGCACACGGGGCCGCACCCTTTGCAACGTTTCCAGGTCGACCAACCCACCGGTGGCCGATCCCCGGAGCCATTCGGCGAAAAGAGTCGCCGCCGCTGCCAACTGCAAAGCGGGGGGGGCCGAGGCGAAATCGGGGGCGGCGGGATCATACGGAATGGTCCAGGTGCGCTCGGTCATCTGACCCGATGCGGTCTCCTCAAAGCGGACCGAAACCTGCCCAATCTCGCCCTCGCCATCCGGGAGGATTTGCAATTGATAAAGGGCCGAGCCTTGTTCGGTGGCCGCCAGTTCCGCCGCGTCCACGGTGTCGTCGCGAAAGTCTTCCTCATTCAGCCGGTGCTCTTCGAAACCGAGAAGCGTCCAACCGGTCACCCGCCTGGGATTAAAGCGAATCTGGACCTTGACGTTTTTCGCTGCGGGACGGAATGCGCCGGCGAGCTGGGTGGAGAAGGCCTCGGCTTGAGCCGGATCGGGACTGACGGCAAAATACCGTCCGTCGCCGCCCCGCGCCATGGCGGCCAAGACGGCGTCTCCGGCTGGGTCGGTGCCCGTCGCGGCGACATCGAAGGCGAACCCCTGCTGGCGGAGTGTTTCCACGGGTTGCGCCAGGTTTTCGGGGATCACGCTCCCGAGGTTGGCCACGCCGTCGGTGACTAGCAGCACGCGGTTTACGGCTCCGGGCATTTGGCGGGAGGCGGCCACTTCGTTCACTGTCCGCATGGCATTTTCGAGGTTTGTGCCGCTTTCGCCGTAGGCTTGCTGAGTCTCCAACAAAAGGCGACCGCCTGTTTCGGACGTGGCGCGATCGGTGATCAGCCGGGCCTCGCGGTCAAACGCCACCACCGTCAACTGATCGACCGCTGTGAGGTGGGTGTTGAGAGCGGTCAACGCGTTCGAAGCGGCGGCAGCGCGGTCCGGGCGTTCCATTGACCCGGATTTGTCCAGGAGCACGATTAAGTTGAGCGGCTGCCCGATGGCGCGACCTTCGGAGGCCGTCCGTAGGGAAATCCGCAGCAAGAGGCTGGAAGGGAGGAAAGGATGAGCGCTTTGGTCCTGGGCAAGGGCGACGGCTTCTCCCGCTGCCGGGGCTGGATCGCCGTAGTCAAAGGCGGCGGTAAATTCTTCGGGCCGCACTGAGGCGGGTTCGGGTCGTTCGCCCCGCTGGATTAATGCTTCCGAAGCCAGCCGGAAGGAGACATCGGCCACATGCAGGGAGAAGGTGGAAGTCGGCGTGTCGGCTGTCGATTTTTCGAAAAGGGAGCTGACTGGGGCGCTGACGGAAGTCGGTCGTTGCAATTTCAGCTCAATTTTATCGGAGCCGATCAGATTGCGACGGCGGGAATCGGTCGGGGAACCGTGCAGCGGAGGGGCGGCTCCTCCCAGGGCCACCGCAGGGGATGAATCTCGGAGTGAACCGGCTTGTTTCGCCTTGTCCTTTTGTTGCAAGGCCAAGGCGTCGATCTCATCTCGGTCGGCTATTTCGAGATTGGAAGCGGTGCCGGCTAGGGGTCCAACCGAATATTGGCGGACCGCTGTTTTGAATGTTTCCTCCTCAGCAAGTGGGCCTCTTGATGGGGCTGGGGTCGGGCGGGGTTCGGCTGGGCGGGTCGGGGCGGTGGCGGGGATTTCGGATGAAACCGCCTCCAGCCGTGACCGGGCAAGTGAGGAGGATTCCTGGACCGTCGCGCCATTTGATAAATCCACAAAGAAAGCATTTTCCATCGATTGCCCCTCGGCCTTCCCATGCTCCACCTCTCTGCTTGAGATTCTGGCATCGGCTTGTGGGCCGGGGGAAAACAGCGCCCGCATCTGGGGCAGCATGAGCAGGGGGATGAGGGCGATGAGCAGGGCGGCGGCCAGGGGTAGAAGGACCGGTCTCCAACGCCACGGGCGAGTCGGCTTTTTCTTGTCTGACGCCGGGGCGGAGGAGGCGGTTTGAGAGGGGGCTCCGAAGGTTTGCAACAAGAGCGCCCGCCGTTCCGGTGACAATTGCCACGGGGAGCCGGGCTTTGGTTTCTGCCAAGCCTCCTCGCCGAGGCGGTGCAGGGCGGCTATGCGCCGGGTGAACACCGCGAGATCGGGGCGGGTGGCCAGCACGGCTTCCAATTCCGCACGCTCGAAATCGGAGGCTTCCCCGAGGACCATGGCGACCAGCCGGACTTCCAAGGACAGGGGTTCCCGGTTGGCGGGGTTGGCGAGGTTGGGGTCTGTGGGGGGTTCTTCCATGCCGGATCAGCCGCGTGAACTTTCAATTCCAACGTTTCGCAGGCTCTCTGCGAGCCCTTTCAAAATGTGATGCAACCGGTAACCGACATTGCCGGTCCCCAGGCCTGTGCGTCGTCCGATTTCTGCGTAAGGCAGTTGTTGCTGGTATTTGAGCTCCACCAACGCCCGGTCTTCCGCCGACAGTTCCGCCACCAACAGACGCAATTGCCCGCACGCCTCCATTCGACCGGCCAACTCGTCGGGCAGGGGACCTGGGTCTCCGCAGTCCGGCGGCTCTGGCTGCCCCTCTTCCCGCATGTGATCGCGGTGATGATTCAAGGCTAGGTTTCTCACGCAACGATAGAGCCAGGCCCTCGGGTTCCCCACCTCATTCCAATGTTGGTGCAGGCGAAGGAACCCTTCCTGCACGACCTCTTCCGCCACGGCCCGGATTCGTGTCAGCCCCATGGCAAAGCGGAGCAGGGGACCTTCTTCCTCCTCAAAAAGCGTCGCCAAGCTCACCGGTGCTTCGCGGGGCAGAGGGGACTTCGAGGGCGGAGCCGGGTCGGTGGACATACCGGAAGGGGGCACGAGCGGGATGGTCAAATGGAAGTGCGGTCGCATCATTCGGAGGCTTCCACCCACTTTGACACCGCACCCGTGATGTTCTTAGAAAGAATCTTCCGCCGCCGCCAGTTGGAAATAGTCGGCTCCTATTTTAATGAAAATGAGGGCAGAGAAGGCTAGGTGTCGAGCAAGTGGGGCACGGCCTGCGGCTCTCTCTGGGCTCGCGTGTGGGGAATCAGGCAGCACGCTTCCAAGATGAGCCAGATTTCCAATATCAAACTGCACCCGGCAAACCCCAGCAACAGCCAGTTCCCCGACGCCAACCAGCTCGGGCTTGAGGCCGTTCCGATAAAAGCCTGATGCCACATGCCCGCGAAGGGAATGACCAGCATGAGCACCCCGGCGGGCACCAGAAAGAGAAAGGGCAGATTTCGCCTCCAAAGATAGAAAAAAATCACGATAAACGCGAGCCCGCCCAGCAG
>CAZSPO010000099.1:5993-10527 GCA_964608775.1 uncultured Chthoniobacterales bacterium
CCAAAGAATCAACCCGCCCCGCCCCGCATTTTCCAGTGACCACGCCTGCCCAGGTACCGGCAGGGCGGCGATCCAACCGGCCAATCCCACCGCGACAAAGGTCGCCACCACGGGCTGTTCCAACACACCGAGCAGCCGGGTGATTCCCCGCCAGGCCGGGCGGTGTAACAACGGTTCGCGAAGACTCTCCGCCAACTCTTGAATCACATAGCGCTGCAACCGGCAGGCGCTGTCCAAGGTCGTCCCGGCGAAAGAGGCGACCAGCACGCCCATCAGCGCCACAGCGAATGATCCGCCCAACCCCAGGGCGGAGAGAAGATTGCCCGAACCATTCACAAACGCTTTCAAAGTCGCAGCGAGCCCCCCGGCCGCGCTCCAGGATGCGTATTGCTGTTCCCAGGCTTCCCGGCCAGTCAACATCGTGCCGTTTTCCATCGTCAACCCGAGCCCCAACCCAGCCGTGCAAGCCAAGATCACCAACACCGCCAAAAACCCTTCGAGCAACATCCCGCCATAGCCGACAAAAGTTGCGTCGGTCTCTTTTTTGAGCTGTTTGCTGCTCGTTCCGCTGCTGACCAGACAGTGAAATCCACTGATGGCTCCGCAGGCGATGGTAATAAAGAGAAATGGAAAAATCGGCGGCGCTCCCACCGGTTGCCAGACGACCGTCGGAGCGGGCATTTCCAAAGCAACCCGCCCAGTCTCTCCGTGGCCTGGATGCCCGAACAGTGCCGCTACCAGAATACCGACTAACAACAGCCCGAGAGAGAGCACAAGCTGAAGTGAATTAATGTAATCACGCGGTTGTAACAACAGCCAGACGGGCAGAATCGACGCCACATAGGAGTAAGCTAATAACACGCCCACCCAGCCCCAGACGGGCCAAGCCGCCAGCGCCGCATTGAATTGACCCAGCCAACCGACATCCCCATACGCCACGCTGAGGAGCATCAACCCCAGCGCCACAACCGACGGCCCAAACAACCCTACCTTCCGGGCGCGTAGCAAAAGCCCAATCACAATCGCAATGGGAATTTGCACCACGCAGGGAAAAATCGCCGTCGGAAACAGGCGGAAGACGTTCGCGATCACCAGTCCGAAAATCGCCAGCACCACGGTCAACGCCATAAACAAAACTAAGAGAAAGAGTAGCCGGAACCGCCGATTTAACAAGCGCCCCGCGATGATGCCGATGGTTTGTCCTCGGTTGCGCATGGAAACCACGAGCGAAGCGAAATCATGCACGGCCCCGATAAAAATCGACCCCAACAACACCCAGAGCAAGGCGGGTAACCACCCCCACATCACTGCAATGGCAGGGCCCACAATCGGTCCGGTCCCAGCGATGGAGGTGAAATGATGCCCAAAGACAACAGGCGTGGGTGTTGGCACATAGTCCCGGTCATCCCGCAGCGCCTCCGAAGGGCAGATCGCCTGGGCGGTCACGCGAAAGACCCGCCGTCCCAACCACCGTCCGTATGTGTGGTAAGCAACCAGAAACCCGCAGGCACTGAGAAGCGCGATAAGCAGCGTGGCCATTCCTTCTCTTATTGCCCGAGCTAACGCCCCCCCGTCAACCGTTCGCCGCGCTCTCCGGATGAGAGGGCGGCGGGTTGCCGCAGATGGCCGAGGGCGGCTCCTGCCAGCATCGAGAGGATGAGAATGCCAACGTTGGCCAAGACGATAGAAGGGCCGGTGGGGGTTTCAAAATGGTAGGAGCCCCAGACCCCGCCCAATGCTCCGACCAACCCGAGTCCGGCTGCGAGGGCGAGCATCTGGCGAAAGGCTCCCGCCAGCACCCGAGCCGAGGCGGCCGGGATCACGATCAGTCCACTGATCAACAGCGCCCCGAGTTGCTTGAGCAATAACGCAATCGAAACAGCCACCAACAGGACAAACGCATAATGCAGAAGCCGCGTCCGGGCCGCCCCCATTCGCGCCAGATCTTCATGCACGACCATCAACGTGAGGGCCCGGGCGTTCCAAAGAATGAACCCGGTGATTACCACGCAAAGCCCTCCGATGACCCAGAGGTCCGTGGGGGTTGTCGCTAAAATATCCCCAAACAACGCCCCCTCCAATACCCGGTAACCCCGGAGTCGCTGAATGATCACCACCCCGAGCGCGACTGAACCCGTGAAGGTAAAGGCGATGATCGTGTCGGCTCGCAAGGTAGTGCGTTCGAGCAAAAATGCCATGAGCAACCCCATGCCGCAGCAGAATATCAACAGCACGGCCTGCATCTGCGGACTGTAAATATCGTGTGCCAGTTGGAGAAACAGACCGAGCGCGACCCCCGTCATGGCCCCATGGGAAATGGCGTCACTGAAAAAGGCCATCCCCCGCGCCGTGATAAAGGCCCCGAGCAATCCGGCGGCAGGACCTGCCATAAGAGCGACCAGATAGGCCCGCTGCATTTGCGGCAGCTGGAGGGTGGAGGAAAACCATTGCTGAAACCATTCTTGCATCGGGTTAGGGTTAGGGTTTGCGGAGTTCGTTGAGGGGAATGAAGGCCCCGGTGCCGCGATGGGGAAAAAGCCCGTGGGGATGGCCGTAAGCATGGGCCAGATTTTCCGGTCGCAACACCTCGGCGGGCGGGCCCTGGCTGCAAATGGTTTGGTTCAGACAAAGCACTTCATGGCTAATGTGCTCCACCAAATGGAGATCGTGAGAGACCATGAGAATCGCCATCCGCCGATGCTCGATCAGATGATGGAGGACGCCATCGAACGAAAGGCCACCCCGCAGATCGACGCCCGTCGTCGGCTCGTCAAGCAGCAGCAACCCCGGGGCGGCGAGCAGGGCGTAAGCAATGATCACCCGCTGCATTTCGCCACCTGACAATTGCCCGAGCCGCCGCTGTTCCAAATGGCCGATTCCCATTTCCTCAAGGCCCTGGCGCAACCGTTCGCGCGATGCGGCACCCGGACCCAAGATCCAGCGGGGGCCGCGGTCAAGTTCAAGACTGAGGAACTCTGAGACTGTCAAGGGCAGCGCCCGGTCGAATGCGAGTTGCTGGGGGACATAGCCCACCCCGCGAGCATGACAAATGATCCGCCCACCGGTGGGGCGCATCAGACCGGCGATACAGCGGAGCAAGGTGCTTTTGCCCGCTCCGTTTGGGCCGATGATCGAGAGGAATTGCCCCGGTCGAATGATGAGATCAATATCACGCAGAACCGTCTCCGCGCCATACCCGGCGCAGAGCTTTTCAATCTCCAGGATGGGAACTTCCATTGAGCGCAGTCTGGAGGGTGGCAAGATTAGCCCGCATGGCGGACTCATAAAAATCAGGCGAGGCTTCTCCGATCTCGAGCGTGTCGAGCGCGGCGATGGGGAGCCCGAGATCTTTGGCGAGTGATTGCATGAGACGGGGTTCGTATTGCGGTTCCGCAAACAAGACCCGCACGCCGTGTTCCTCGATGGCGGCTTTCAATTGCTCCAAATATTTCGGGCTCGGCTCGCGACCGGGAAATGTCTGAAAAACGCCGACCATTTCAAATCCATACTGCTTAGCAAAATAGACGAACGCATCGTGGAAGGTTAGTAATTTGCGGTTGGGCAACGCCTCAGCCGCCACCCGGAAGTCAGCGTCGAGCTGCCGGAGCCGGCCAAGGTAAGCCGCTGCATTGCGTTGATAAACCGCTGCGTTCTCTGGGTCACGGGCGACCAGGGCGTCCCGGATTGTCTCGACCTGGCGCATGGCCAGAACGGGGTCGAGCCAAATGTGGGGGTTGGCATCCCCATGATCGTGATGGTCGTGCGCATGCCCATGGTCGTGCCCGTGATCGTGGCCATGATCGTGCGCATCCTTCTCCTCGATGTCGGAGGCGATTTCGGTCACTCCCGTGATCGGTTCGATGCCAAGGCTGGCGTCTACCACCACCCGATTGCCGGGATCACTTTGATTCAAAATTTCCAACAGCCAATTTTCTGCCCCCAACCCGTTGAGCACCACCACATCGGTGGCCGCGATTTTCTTCAGATCGCCTGGGGTAATGGCGTAATCATGCGGGCCAACTCCCGAAGGGAGCAACATCGTGACCTCGGCCGCTTCGCCGACGACATTTCGAGTGAGGCTATCGATCGGGGCGAAGGTCGTTAGAATTTGGAGCCGTTCGGCTGCTGAAATCGGGCCGAGCGCCGTGGCGACGAGGAGGAAGGTGGAAAGCAAACGCTTCATGGACGAGCAATGCCATTTGCGGAGCCCCAGCGCAAGCCGTTTGCATCTTCGGGGTCTTGCCTGGCCGCGATGGTTGATCAAACGGGGCGCACCGCCTTCGTGCTTTTGTGAAACAGGGAGGTTGACCCTCCCGTCTGGGGCGGCGACGGTCAGCGATGATAGCTGACCATTCTCACGCCCTTTTTGCCCGTGCCCGCCAGCGGATTCCCGGCGGCGTGAATTCCCCGGTGCGCGCTTTTCGGGCGGTGGGGGGCGAGCCGTTTTTTGTCGATGCCGCCAAGGGAGCGCGGATTCGGACGGTAGAAGGCCGGTGGTTGATAGACTACGTCGGCACCTGGGGGCCGGCCATTC
>CAZSPO010000100.1:0-10446 GCA_964608775.1 uncultured Chthoniobacterales bacterium
GCCGATACCTCTCATTGAGCTGATTAAATCCCAAAATACAAGCGCTGACCCCTTCTGCCTTTCCCTTGCGTGAAAGACCGGAGCAAGGTTCTGCTGGGCAAATCAGGGTTGATTGACAAGACATGCATCCATGGATAGCATGGATACATGCAAAAAATTCAGATCCTTTTTCCCGATCCGATGATGCGTCGGCTGAAGCAATATGCGGCGATCGAGGATCGTCCCATCAGTGAGGTCGTCCGCCGTGCAGTGGAGCGAATGCTCCAGCAAAATCCGCTGCCTGCGGCTTCTAACCAACAGTTCCCCACCTTTTCTGGGGGAGGTGTTCGCGTTTCTGCGGGTGAAATGAAGCAGGCCATTTACGGCGAGAATGAATAGCCTGGACACGAATATCCTCGTGTATGCGGCGGATGAAGATTCCGTTGAACACAAAGCGGCCCGCACGGTGGTGGAGAAGATGCTGGCCAATCCAGAGGAATGGATTCTCGCTGACCAAGTTTTATTCGAATTCTACCGAGCCCTAAGAAATTCTCA
This sequence comes from uncultured Chthoniobacterales bacterium, assembly GCA_964608775.1. Taxonomy (GTDB): domain Bacteria; phylum Verrucomicrobiota; class Verrucomicrobiia; order Chthoniobacterales; family CAZSPO01; genus CAZSPO01. The sequence continues at coordinate 535 of CAZSPO010000100.1, forward strand.
CATTTTTCGGCACCCGCTGGACGCTCGGGGAGCTGCTTCCCGGATGGAATTTCTTTACAGCAAAAGTGGAGTAGCCCGGTGTTGTTATGAACTCGGCTACTGGGAATCGATTTATCCTCTATTGGCCAATCGTAAGACGCCCGCAGCGCGGACTCACGATATCGTCCTGGGAATCACGCTAAAATTAAATGGTGTGAAGTGTTTTTTTACCCGAAACACCAAAGATTTCAAGGCGATTGGGTTTAGCCAACTTCTGAATCCGATCGATGCGGCTCATTAGCAAGTCGGCCTGAGAAGGTGGGAAGGTGGGAAGGTGGGAAGGTTGAAAGGCATGACTCTTATTGAGAAACGGAGGTGCTATGGTCAGGGCGTGGTCGGGTTGCTATTCGCAAGCTTTCAGCTTGTCAGGTTTCGGCCTTTTAGAATCTTAGAATTTTTTGAATGATCTTTGGGTTGATTGATCGATAACCAATCGTCCAGACTCTTGATATGCAAAACGCTCGCGTCCTCATCACCGGTTCTTCGGGTCTTATTGGCTCTGAAGTCGCCCTCTTCTTTGCGCGAAAAGGATGTCAAATCCATGGGGTTGATAATAACCAACGGGCCGTTTTTTTTGGTCCTCAAGGGGACACCCGCTGGAACCAGAGGCGATTGGAAGAGGAAATAGCGGACTACCGCCATTACGAGGCCGATATCCGGGATCGATCTGCCATTGACCAAATTGTGAAGGAGTTGAGGCCGAATGCTATCATCCATGCCGCAGCTCAGCCTTCCCATGACCGGGCAGCGGCGATTCCGTTCGATGATTTCGACACGAATGCAGTCGGAACTCTGAATCTGCTGGAGGCGGGGCGTCGGCACTGCATCGAAGCCCCCTTTGTTCATATGTCGACAAACAAGGTGTATGGGGACCGGCCTAACACGATCTCGCTCGCGGAACTTGAAACCCGATGGGACTATGCGGACCCGGCTTATTTCGAAGGGATTGCTGAAGATTTCTCCATTGACCAATCCAAACATTCCCTTTTTGGAGCCTCAAAAGTGGCGGCAGATGTTCTGGTTCAGGAATATGGGCGGTATTTTAACATGCCGACCTGTTGCCTCCGAGGCGGTTGCCTGACGGGGCCGAACCATAGCGGGGTTGAACTTCATGGTTTTCTATCCTACCTCGTTAAATGTAATTTAGAAGGTCGGGAATATAAAATTTTTGGATACAAAGGAAAGCAGGTACGAGACAATATCCATAGTGAAGATGTCGCCCGTTTCATGTGGGAATTTGTCGCGGAACCTCGGGTAGCTGAAGTTTACAATATAGGTGGGGGAAAAGCCAATTCATGTTCCATTCTTGAGGCTTTCTCGCTTGCTGAAAAATTCAGTGGGAAGAAACAGCGTTTTGTTTACACCGACGAGGCGCGAAGCGGGGATCACATCTGTTATTTCAGTGATTTACGCAAGATCAAGGCGCACTACCCGAACTGGGGCATCACGATTACGCTTGAGGAAACCATCGCTCAAATCGTGGAAGCCTGGCAGAAGCGAATGTGAGGATTCAGGTGCTTGTGCTGTGTTACATTGCCCGCTTCTATGAAATCTCTGCCTGTTCTTGGCACCACTCTCTCCCTGACCACTTACGCCGGGCTTGGGGATTTTTTGTTGGCGGAGCTGGCTAGGGGCGGGGTGCGGGCGGTCGATTTTGCGAATACGCATGTGATTACGTTGCGCCGACATGACGCGGGGTTCCGGAAGTTGGGGGGCGCGATGGATTGGGTCGTGCCGGATGGGATGCCGTTGGTTTGGGTGTTGAATCGGCGGGGTGCCCGGCTGACTGACCGGGTGTATGGCCCGACGTTCACCCGCGAATTTTTGTCAAAGGCACCCGCTACCACCACCCACTATCTGGTTGGCGGTTCGTTGGAATGTGGGGAGGCATTCCGCGCTCGGATGTTGGCGGCAAACCCTGGATTACAGTTTGTGGGGGGATACCATGGACTTTGCGACATGGAGGGGGTGTTGGAAGAGGATGCGGCTGTGCTGGCGGAGTTGAAGGAGAAGCAACCCGACTTCATTTGGGTGGGGTTGGGAGCCCCAAAACAATACGCGTGGATCGCCCGGGTGAAGCCCCTGCTGACTCGTGGGATCTTCCTCGCTGTCGGCTTCGCGTTTGATGTCAATGCCGGGACAAAGTCGGATGCCCCGCTTTGGATGCAAAAGCGGGGGTTGACCTGGCTCTATCGGCTGGGAAAGGAGCCTCGCCGATTGGCTGGGCGTTATTTCAAGTGGAACTCGCTCTTCCTTTGGTATCTTGCCCTGGAGGCGTTATCAGGAAAGAAGGTAGGAAGGTAGGAAGGTAGGAAGGTGGGAAGGTGGGAAGGGAATCGTCCTGCGCTCGCTGTTGTCCTGCTCCTCTCCCTGTGTTTCGTTGAAAGAAGACGGCATCTCGCGCGAAGAGGCGAAGAAACATCGCAAAAGCCCCCAGGAACCAATCAAATCAACCGATCAACCTTTTACCATCTCAGCCTTTTAGCCTTTCAGCTTTTCAGCTTGTTAGCTTTTCAACCTTTTCTCCCCTTTTCCCTTCGAGGTCGCCATTCTCATGTCTCATTCCCCTATTCTCGTTGCTGGTGCCGGTGGTTTTATCGGCGGTCATTTGGTTCGCGCCTTGTTGGACGACGGGCTTGCCGTGCGGGCGGTCGATCAGAAGCCGTCGACGGAATGGTATCAGTGCCATGCGGCGGCGGAGAATCGGGTGTTGGATTTGGAAGATAAAGCGGGGGCGCGGGAGGCGGTGGCGGGATGTGCGTGGGTCTATAATTTGGCGGCAAACATGGGGGGGATGGGGTTTATCGAACGGAACAAGGCCCTTTGTATGCTGAGTGTGCTGATCAACAGCCACCTGATTGGGGCCTCCCAGGAATGTGGGGTGGAACGGTTTTTCTATGCGTCATCGGCCTGTATTTATCCGTTGGGCAAACAGGGGAACCCGGCCAATCCGGGGTTGAAAGAGTCGGACGCTTACCCGGCGGATCCGGAGGATGGTTATGGATGGGAGAAACTCTTTTCGGAACGGATGTGCCGTCATTTTCGGGAGGACTTTGGCATGGCAACCCGAGTGGCGCGTTATCATAATGTGTATGGTCCCTTTGGTGCCTATGATGGCGGGCGGGAGAAAGCGCCGGCGGCGATCTGTCGGAAGGTCATTGAGGCGAAACTGAGCGGCAACCAAGAGATTGAAATTTGGGGGGATGGCGAGCAGACTCGGAGTTTTCAATACATCGATGATTGTGTGCATGGGACCCGGATGTTGATGGAATCGGATTTCGAAGAGCCGCTGAACATTGGGAGTGCGGAGATGGTGACCATTAATCAGTTGGTCGATTTGGCAGAAGGGTTTGCGGGGATTTCTTTGAAACGGCGTTATGCGTTAGATGCCCCGAAAGGGGTGAGGGGGCGGAGTAGTGATAACACGCTCATCCGCGAGCGATTTGATTGGGAGCCATCGACACCGTTGCAGGTAGGGTTGGAACGCACTTACGCCTGGATTTACGATCAGATCGTGAAGAAAAGCAAAGGTACCAGCGCATGTATTGTGGGATTTGTGTCTTGATTTAACCAAAGAGGGCCGATACCTCTCATTGAGCTGATTAAATCCCAAAATACAAGCGCTGCCCCCTTCTGCCCTCCTTGTTCATAAAAACGGGTTGCCATGCGGCTCAGTAGGCAGTCCGAACCACCGGGCCACCGTCGCTGCAACGTCCGCAAAAGAATCGCGCTGCCCCAAGCCCCCCCGACAGCCGCCTCCCACTACAAAAACTGGCACCTGTTCCCTCGTGTGATCGGTGCCCCGCCAAGTCGGGTCATTCCCGTGATCGGCCGTGATAATCAGCCGCCGCTCGCGATTCGGTTCCCCCGCCATCCAACCCAGGAGGTGGCCCAGCCATTGATCAAACTCCTCCAAGGCTTGGAAGTAACCGACCGCATCCCGCCGATGCCCAAACAGCATGTCGAAATCGACCAAGTTCACGAAAATCAGTCCCTCCCCTGTCGCCCGCATCAAGGCTTCCGTCCGCTCCATCCCTTCCGCGTTTGAATGCGTCGGCCAGGATTCCGAAATCCCGCTTCCCGCAAAAATGTCCGCGATTTTTCCGACTGCCCGCACAGGGATGCCCGCTGCCTGCAAGCGATTTAAGACAGTCTCGGGCGGGGTCATGGCATAGTCGTGCCGATTTCCCGTCCGCCGAAAGGCACCGTCCGCTCCATCGAATGGTCGGGCGATCACCCGCCCAATACGCCAAGCGTCCGCGTGCCGTCGGGCGATCCGGCAAAGGTTTTGGAGACGTTCCAATCCAAAATGCTCCTCGTGCGCTGCAACCTGAAAAACGGAATCAGCGGAGGTGTAAAGAATCGGGCGACCTTCCAGGACACTTTGCTCCCCCAACTGATCAATAATGACCGTGCCGCTGGCGGGGCGGTTGCCGACAAATCGGACTCCCGCCTCCGCCTCCACCGCTGCGACTAGGGCATCGGGAAAGGCCGTGAACGTGGCAAACGGTTCGGGCAACAAAACACCGGCCATTTCCCAGTGGCCGGTCGTTGTATCTTTCCCGGCTGAGACCTCGCGCATGACCCCCACCGCCGAGTGCGCCGGGAATTGAGCAACGGGGAAGCCCGCCGCCATGGCGAGGGCCGCCCGCAACCCGAGCGATTCCAGGTTGGGCAAGGCAAGGCTTTCCCGACCTTCCAAGAGATGTCCCAACGTATTCGCCCCGACATCTCCATACTCCGCTGCGTCGGGCGCATGTCCGACCCCCACACTATCCATCACGAGGAGCACCACCTGAGGCATGTCCCGATCATGCTTCCATCATCGAGAGAGCTCCATCTCTTTTCTGTGACAGAATCCGCGCAATCCAGACGGTCACACCGCCCCAGCAGGCTAGAAAAACTCCAGCCCCCCTTCCGGTCGTATCAGGGGCATGCCGAGCTTGTCGACGCGAGGCTTTCCGTGTAATTTGCGAGTCATGAATGGTTCGCTCGCCTTTCAATCCGATTTCATTTCGGTCTCCGACTATCTCGAAGGGGAGGAGGAGGCAGATGAACGCCATGAATATTTCGACGGCCAAGTCGTCGCCATGGCGGGTGCCTCCGAGGCCCACGAAATCGTGGCTGGAAACCTGTTTGCGCTGCTGCTGGCCCATATCCGTGGTCGCGGTTGCCGAGTGTTCAAAGGAGAAATGAAGGTCCGGTTGCAACTGCATGGCAAGGATCTCTTTTATTACCCGGACATCATGGTTGTCTGCGATCGCTCTGATCGCGAACCGCTTTACAAAGAGATGCCCAAAGTCATTGTCGAGGTGATGAGCGACTATAACAAAGATCACGTCGAGAAACTCTTCGCTTACCAACAGATCCCGACGCTCGAAGAATACCTGATCATCGACCAGAACCCCAAGTTGCAAGAGGTTTGGATCTACCGTCGTGTTGGGGGTTGGGGGAAGGAAGAGGGAATGTCAGCGGGGAAGATCCGATTATCTTGCCTCGACTTCGCAACAGAATTGTCGCCGCTCTACAGCATGGAATAGCTGGTGAAATACGCTGTAAGGAAACGGAATGATCCTATCGTGCTTGCGTGGGTAGGGACAAGCAGTCGGCTTGTCCGAGATGCGGGCACACGAGGCCACCTGTCCTACCATAAAGCCGCCCACTGTGCTTACTCAGACTTCAGGATCTCTGAGCTTGGTCAAGAAGGCAACCCCCTGTGATTTATCCGGGTTAGCCGTTTACAAGGGCTCCGCGATCAGTTGGCCGTCGCCAAGGGGGCATGGCTCGCCGGTTGATTCTCATTCTGTCCGCTTAGAGGTCGCCGGATGGATGCTGGTTTTCAAATTTGACGCAGCCAATCGGCGAAGGCTCGCAAGCCCTGTTCGAGGGGGGTGCTCGGCTGATAACCGAGGAGTCGCCGCGCCTTGTTGATGTCCGCCCAAGTGGCCGGGACGTCACCCGGTTGTTCGGGCTGCCGGTCAATGATCGCGGGGCATTCCAGCACCTTTTCGAGCGTCGCAATGAGCGTGTGGAGCGGGATCGTTTCACTTTCGCCGAGATTAAACACATCGTAGGCAGGGCCGTCGTATTGAATAGCGGCCTCGATCCCATCGATAATGTCGGCGACAAAGGTATAGTCGCGCCGGGTCGATCCATCCCCAAAAACGGGGATCGGCTGCCCGGCGAGCATCCGGGTCGCGAATTTATGAATGGCGAGGTCGGGACGTTGGCGTGGACCGTAGACGGTGAAGAACCGGCAGGCCACCGTTCGGATGCCATGCAAATGGGCGTAGGTCGCGCACAATTGTTCGCCAGCCAACTTGGTAGCGGCGTAGGGGCTGATGGTTTGGGTCAGAGCCATTTCCTCGGTGAATGGGAGGTTCGCTAGGCCGTAAACGGAGGAGCTGGAGGCAAACATCAGACGGGGCGAATCACTGGCTCGCATGGCTTCCAGGATGTTGAGCGTGCCGTTGACGTTCGTTCGGACATAGAGTTCCGGATGTTGAATCGAGGGGCGAACGCCGGCGCGAGCAGCCAGGTGGGCGACCAAATCAAAAGCCCCATGCCGTTCGAAGACTCGTCGGACTTCTCCGGCTTCAGCGATATCTCCCTCTTCGACGCGAACTCGCGGCCCAAATCCCGCTACATTCCGCTCTTTGGCTGGGCGGGCATAAAAATCATTAAAATCATCGAGCACCACCACATCGTGCGCGATTTGAAGACGGTCAACCAAATGGGAGCCGATAAATCCGGCGCCGCCGGTGACAAGGATCTTCATGAGAAAGAAGCGGGAAAAAGAATGCCAGGGGACTGCGACAAGATGGAGCAGACGACCGTTGCTGCATTCCTGCCCTGGCGGGGTTGATCAGTCCACCATTCGCAGCCCCTGACAAAGAGATCATTCACGGTGGAAACCGAAATTCTCAAACAGAAAATCTATTTATAATGAGAGCCGTGCGGAAAATGGCCACCTGTTCTCATCCCCATCAGACCGCGCCGGCAGCCGGTTTCGGTTCTTCAATGGAATCTCGGACCTCGCGTCGCAGACCGCCCCGTTTCCGTTGCGACCACCAGAGCACGATCGGGGCCGCCACGAAAATGGAGGAGTAGGTGCCGACGATCACGCCGATCAACATGGCGAGGGCAAAATCGTTGAGAGTTTGTCCGCCGAAGAAGAGCAGGCAGCCGATGGTGAAAATCGTGGTGCCCCCGGTCAGAATCGTGCGGCTGAGGGTGGCGTTGATCGCCTTGTTCATGATTTGCGCCTCTGAACCGCGCTGACCCGTCCGGAGCGCTTCGCGAATGCGGTCGAAGATCACGATGGTGTCATTGATCGAATAACCGGCGATCGTCAGGATGGCTCCGACCATAATCAGCGAAAGCTCCCGACCAAGGAGGCTGAAGACGCCCAAGGTGATCACCACATCGTGGATGACCGCCACAATGGCTCCGAGGGCGAAGGAAAATTCGAATCGAATGGTGACGTAAATCAGGATGCCGATCATCCCGAGGCCGAGGGCCCAGAGTGCTTTGGTCACCATTTCCTGTCCGAAACTGGAGCCGATTCGGTCGGTTTGCAGCACCTCAAGCCCCCGGTCGGCGAAGGTTTCGACCAGCACCGATTCCACAGCGGAAGCGCTGTCTTCCGGGAGGCGGATGCTGATGATCTCGGAGCCCTCGGTGGTTTGTTGGGCCTGAATCAGGCTGTTCTCATGGCCGAGGGGGGTGATGGCGGTGCGGACTTCGTTTTCGCTGATCGCCGAATCCGCTCCTACGACCAGGAGATCGCCACCGCGGAAGTCGATCCCGAGATTTTTCTCGCCTTTGATGGCAAACAGGCCGACCGACCCGGCCAGCAGGATGGCGGAAGCGGTGAGGGCGAGTTTGCGGGCTCCGAGGAAATTCAAATTCGTATTGGTCAGCAAGCGAAGCATCGAAACGCGTTTGATGAGACCGCTCTCGGTGGACCAACCGAAGACGTTGCGCGTGACCAACAGCGCGGTGAACATTGAGGCGATGATGCCGATCGTGAGGGTGACCGCGAAGCCGCGCACCGGACCGCTGGCCTGCCAGAAGAGGATGAGGGCGGTGATGAGCGTCGTGACGTTGGCGTCGAAGATCGAGCTGAAGGCTTTGTTATAGGCGGATTCAATGGCGGTTTTCAGGCTTTTGCCGAGCGCGAGTTCTTCCCGCAACCGTTCGTAAATGAGCACGTTGGCATCGACGCTCATCCCGATGGTGAGGAGAATGCCGGCGATGCCGGGGAGGGTGAGGACAAATTTAAATTCGCAGAGCGCCCCGATCAGCAGCAGGACATTCACGAGGAGAGCGACATTCGCGATAATCCCGGCGAATCGATAATAGAAAATCATGAACAACAGGGTGAGCCCAATCCCGAGCAACCCGGCGAAGACCCCTTGTCGAATCGATTCCGCCCCGAGCGTCGCGGAGACGGTCCGTTCCTCGATGATTTCCACGGGTGTTTGCAGCGGGTTCATCAGGGAGCTCGCGAGGCTGCGGGCTTCTTCCCCACTGAAATTGCCGGTGATGGTGGCTTCGCCGTTCGGTAACGCCCCTTGAATGACGGGAGCAGAAATGACGACTTCATCGAGCACGATCGCCATTTGACGGCGTCCAATGTTTTCGGGATCGCTGCTGATTTCCCAGAGGGCGTCGGCTCCTTCGCCACGCATTTTGAGGGCGACTCCATATCCTTCCGGTCCGTAGAAGGCATTGGCGCTCGTGACCCATTTTCCTTCGATTTCAGGGCGACGACTGACGAGGATCGAGGTGGTGATTTCCTCCCCTTCCACCATCCGCGTTTCCGGCAGGATCACTTGGTTCGGGGGAAGGACAGACTCGCCGCTTTCGATCAGCCCGGTCAACTGAGCGCTGTTGAAATCAACGAGCCGGAAATCGAGTTTGGCGACCCGCTGCAATTGTTCGCGGGTGCTTTGGATACGTTCCGGGCTAAGGCCGGGCACTTGAATGAGAATGCGGTCATCGCCCTGGGGGGTGATCAGCGGCTCGGCGAGACCGAGGGCGTCAATGCGGGAGCGAATGACTTCCACCGCCTGATCGCGGAGCTCGGCCTTGTTGGCGGTCTCCTCCAAGCCTTTCAGCTGGACTAAAAAGGAGCTGCCTCCTTCCAAATCGAGGCCGAGCCGGATTTTCTCTGCCGGTGGGTAGAGAGCCAGGAAGCTCATGACCCCGAGGATGAGGGTGAGGGCGAGGCCGAGCAGCCGTTTGTTGCGAGCTGAGTCGGTGGCGAAATACCAACCGAACAGAATCAACAACAGAATCCCGATGGAAAAAGTAAGGGAAGGTGACATAAAAGAACGGAGAGGAGAGGGAGCGGGCGACCATGATGGCCGCTCCCGATCAGGTGGCGGCTTTTTCGGTTTTATCCGCGTCGGCAGAAGCCGGGATCACGGAACTGACACTGCTTTTTTCAAACTCGACCCGGACGCCGTCCGCAATTTTCACCATCAACGTCTTTTCTTTCACCTGAGCGACGAGACCGTGCAGACCGCCAGCCGTCACAACCCGGTCGCCCGCTTTCACGGCGTCCACCAATTTTTGATGTTCTTTTTGCCGCTTCTGTTGGGGGCGGATCAGGAGGAAATAAAAAATCAGAACAAAAAACCCAATTTGAAGGAGGAGGATTTGGAAGGGCGGTCCGCCAGGGGCTCCCTCTGCTGGAGCGGTTGTTTGGGCAAGGAAAAGGTCGAATAGCATGGTGAATGAATGGGGTGAAAGGTCGCGGTGTTTAGGGTCGCGGTGTTTAGGGTCGCGGTGTTTAGGGTCGCGTGTGGAGAATCGCTCTTAGCGTGTCGCTTTTAAAGGGTCAATCCCTTGGAAAAAGGCTGCTCA
>CAZSPO010000101.1:0-6094 GCA_964608775.1 uncultured Chthoniobacterales bacterium
TGAAATGCTCGCGGGCCACAGAACCCGGGAGCCAAGTTTCGACCAAAGGAGATGCCCCGATGAGCCACCCACTAAACACGATCCAACATGAGCGCCACGAGCACTGAGAACGAGGTCAAGCTGTTGAATGTGCAGGTTGACGGGGAATGGATTCAGGTTCCTGCCGGCACCCGCCTGATTGAAGCCTGCAAAATGGCGGGAAAATTTGTCCCGCACTATTGCTATCACCCCAAACTTTCCTCGCCCGGCAACTGCCGGATGTGCCTGATTGAAATGGGGATGCCGCCCCGACCGGGACCCGATGGCAAGGTGCCGCTGGATGAAGAAGGGCGCCCCGTGATTGCTTGGATTCCGCGTCCGCAAATCTCGTGCGCCCAAGATGTGGTCGATGGGATGGGGGTGCGGACAGATTCTCCGATGGTGCGGGAATGTCGCAATGGGGTGATGGAATTTCTTTTAATCAATCACCCACTCGACTGCCCGATTTGCGATCAGGCAGGGGAATGTCGGCTCCAAGAGTTCAGTGTGGAATACGGCAAAGCCAACTCCCGTTTCCTCGATGAAAAGGTCAAAAAACCGAAACGGGTGGAGCTCGGCCCTCGCATCACCCTGGATGACGAACGCTGCATCCTCTGTTCGCGCTGTATCCGGTTTTCCAAAGAAATCGCGAAGGACGACGTGCTCGGGTTTGTCGATCGGGGCAGTTATTCCACCCTCACCTGTCATCCGGGGAAAAAGCTGGAGAATAATTATTCGCTCAATACCGTCGACATCTGTCCAGTGGGAGCCCTCACCAGCAATGATTTCCGCTTCAAAATGCGGGTCTGGTTCCTCAAAGAGACCAAGAGCATCTGCACCGGCTGTGCGACCGGGTGCAACACGGTGATTGGGAGCCGGGAAAACACCGTTTACCGCCAAACCCCGAGGGAAAACGAAGCGGTCAACTCCTGTTGGATGTGTGATCATGGGCGGTTGGATTTCCATTACCTTCATCGCGAAGACCGGCTGAAAGCGCCACAGGTGCGCACGGGCAAGAGAGCCGGAGAAGCCAGCTGGCAGCAGGCTATCGATGCGGCGGGGGATCTTCTGAAGAAATATCAGGGGGATGAGATCGCCGTCTTGGCATCCGCCCGAGCGACTAATGAAGAGCTTTACCTGGTCCGGCGCCTGGTTGCGGCTTTGAAAACCAGCCTCGTCGAGGTGGTGGCCCGACAAGGAGAGGCCGATGGGATTCTTGTGTCCGCCGATCGCAACCCGAATACCAAAGGGGCGCAGCTCTTTAAAATCACCGGTTCGTCACCAGGATCTCACACCCCAGTGCTGGCGGAAAAAGTGAACAGCGGGGCAGTAAAAGTCCTCCTTTGCCTTGGGGAAGACCCTGCTGAAGCCGGCATCAAACCAGAAGGGCTCAGGCGGCTCGCCGGGCTCATTACGATGGGGATTTTGCCCGACAGCGCGACCGAAGCCGCCCAAGTCGTGCTGCCTGCCTCTGGATTTGCTGAAAAACGGGGCTCAATGATCAATGGCCAAGGCCGACTGCAACGGCTGACGGCTGCCATCCGTCCGCCAGGTTCCGCCCGAGCTGACTGGGAAATTCTTCGGGACCTCATCCTGGCAGTGACCGGTGAAAACGGCATTTATACCATCGAAGATTTGTTCAAACAGATGGCCACTGATACCAAACCGCTGAACGGACTGAGCCTCGCGAAAATTGGGGATCAAGGGATCGCACTCGACCTGCCGTAACCGACCATGGACATCGTCACCGCCCAACTTGCCTTATTCAGCCTGATCAAGATCGTGGCGATCTTGTTCGTCGCCATTCTGCCGCTGGTTTCTTACACGGTTTATGGCGAGCGTCGAATCAGTGCCATGATCCAGGATCGGCTGGGTCCGAATCGGGTCGGGCCGCAGGGGCTTTTTCAGCCGGTGGCCGATGCGGTGAAGTTTTTGCTAAAGGAGGATTTCACCCCCGGCCATGTTAATAAGTTCTACTATTGGCTGGCTCCCGCTCTCACCATGATTCCGGCGATCACCATGATCGCCGTTGTGCCGTTTGGGAGTTCGCTGGATTTGAACTGGCTGTTGGCTCCGATCGCAGAGCGGACGGGGTGGGAGTTAAATTTAGAACCGGTGCCGATGGTGATCGCCAACGTAGACATCGGCATTCTGTTTGTTTTCGCGATCTCGTCCCTCGGGGTTTACGGGATTGTGCTGGCCGGTTGGGCGTCCAATTCCAAGTATCCCTTCTTGGGCGGGGTGCGTTCCAGTGCGCAGATGATTTCGTATGAGTTATCGCTGGGCCTGAGTGTCGTGCCGGTCTTTTTAATGCTCGGCACCTTGAATTTGTCGGCCATTGTCGAGTTTCAATGGCAACAAGGCTGGCTCGTTTTGCCGCTTTGGGGGGAGGAAGTCGGTTCGCTGAAACGCTGGTTGCTGACTATTCCGATGCTAATTTCCTTCGTGATATTTACCATCGCCATCTTTGCCGAGACCAACCGGCTGCCATTCGATCTTCCAGAATCCGAAACGGAATTGGTGGGCGGCTATCACACGGAATATTCATCGATGAAATTCGCCCTTTTTTTCCTGGGGGAATATGCTGCGATGATCACGGGTTCAGCCGTGATTGTGACCCTTTTCCTCGGGGGCTGGAGTTTGCCGGGCGTGCCGGATGGCAGTAGCGGCTTCCTTTGGGGAGTGGTGAATATCCTGACTTTCTTCGCCAAACTGGCCTGTCTGCTTTTCTTTTTCATCTGGGTGCGATGGACGCTCCCTCGGCTTCGTTACGATCAACTGATGACACTTGGTTGGGTGTGGTTTTTCGAAATCGCCCTGGTCAACATCATCCTTACCGCCATTATTTTGGCGCTCCCCATCTCTTGACATGGCTATCACTGTTCCACGACCGAATTTGACTTTGACGGAAAAGCTGTATCTGCCGGCGATTTTTAAGGGCTTGATGATTACCATCGGGCATTTCATCCGGAGTCTGACCGGCAAAACGAAAGTGACGATGCAGTATCCGGAGCAAAAATGGGACAACCATCTGCCGGACCACTATCGGGGAGCGCCGACTCTGGTAAAAGATGAGCATGGGCGGGAGCGGTGTGTGGCCTGCCAGCTTTGTGAATTCATTTGCCCGCCACGCGCTATCAAGATCGCTCCCGGCGAGCTGCCTGCCGATTCAAAATGGGCGAAGGTGGAAAAATATCCGGAAGCCTTCGACATTGACATGATTCGCTGCATTTACTGCGGCTTGTGCGAGGAAGTCTGCCCGGAAGAGGCGATTTTTTTGCGGAAAGATTATGCCATTACCGGTCTGAACCGGCAGGAAATGGTGCATGACAAGGAGAAACTGTATGAGCTGGGAGGGGTGAAAACCGGGCTCGTCTTTAAATGGAACGAGAAAAAGTGAAGCACGCATTTTCGCTTTCCAAGCTGTCTTTCCTTTGATTGAACCTTTTCGCTCCCACCGACCATTTGATTGTCCGGCTGGAGCCTCCCGACCATGATGTCCGACTTACTATTCTGGATTTTTTCTGTGCTGATGCTCGGGTTCGGCGTGGCGGTGGTCTGCCTGCGGAACCCGGTCTCGAGCGCGGTTAGTTTGGTGGTGGCGTTTATCAGTTTGGCGGGGCTCTTCTTCCTGTTGAACGCTTACTTCATTGGGATCATCCAAGTCCTCGTCTATGCCGGGGCAATCATGGTGTTGTTTCTCTTCATCATCATGTTGCTCGACCTGAAAGCTGAGCGGTTGCGCAAAATAAATGTGGGAAGCGCGCTTGGTGGGGCCGTGGTGTTGGCGGTTTTTTCCGGATGTGTGATTGGGGTCATCGGTCGGTTCGAAGAGGGAGGCCACCCTTTCCCTGAGATGATGGCGGCCGACGAGGATGTGGTCGGCTTCGGCCTCCGACTTTTTGAAAGTTACAACCTGCCGCTGCAAATTATTGGCACGCTGCTCCTGGTGGCGACCATCGGGGTGATTGTGCTGAGCAAACGGGAATTGCGATGACTTTGACACTTAACCATTATCTGCTCGTTAGCGGCCTACTTTTTTCGATTGGGTTTGCCGGGGTGATTTTTCGACGAAACCTGATCGTGATTTTCATGTGTCTCGAAATGATGCTGGCGGCTGCCAATTTATCGTTGGTGGCCTTTTCCCGGTTTGGGGTCGGAGCTGGGGTGCCGGATTACAACGCGCAGGTGCTCGTCTTTTTTATCATCACCGTGGCAGCTGCGGAGGTGGCGGTGGGTCTGGCGATTATTGTCGCCCTCTTTCGGGCGAAACAGACAACTCACGTCGAGGACATTAACAAGATGCAGTTCTGATCATGAGTGCGCTTCCTTGGATCCTTCTGCTTGCTCCCCTGATCGCCGCCGGTTTAATCACCGCCTTGCGCGGGCGACCCCGGCTGTTCTGTTGTGGGATCTCGGTGGCGGCCGTGGCCGTTTCTTTTGTTTGTGCGCTCCCGTTGGTCTTTGGTGGGTTTGAGGGTGAGGTGGTCGGATTTACCTGGATCGGTGTGCCCGGCCTGGAGATCGTCATTGGGGCGACCATCGATGATTTGTCGAAGCTAATGCTCTTTGTGGTGACCTTTATCGGGCTCTTAGTGCACATTTACTCCCTGGGTTATATGGAGCATGACTCTGGGAAAGCCCGTTATTTTGCCGGACTATCGCTCTTCATGTTTTCGATGCTCGGCATTGTGCTGGCGAACAACATTCTGATGATGTTCATCTTTTGGGAGTTGGTCGGAGTCAGTTCGTATGTTTTGATCGGGCATTGGTATCTCAAGCCCGCACCACCTGCGGCAGCGAACAAGGCGTTTTTGGTCAATAAAATTGGGGACTTTGGATTCATGCTGGGGATTCTGATGTTATGGGGGGCGACCGGCACTCTGGCTTTCGAGGAGATGGAGGCAAAGCTTGCCACGCTGACGCTCAGTCCGACATTCCTGACGGTCGCCGCACTGCTTGTCTTCTGTGGTGCCGTGGGGAAATCCGCCCAAATGCCGCTACATGTTTGGTTGCCAGATGCCATGGAAGGCCCCACCCCGGTCTCCGCGCTGATCCATGCGGCAACCATGGTAGCAGCGGGCGTTTATATGCTGGCGCGAGCAAATTTCATTTTCCTTAGCAGCGAAACGGCCTTGATGGTCATCGGCTGGGTCGGCGGTGCGACGGCCTTGTTCGCCGCGATTGTGGCGATTCAGCAAGACGACATCAAAAAGGTGCTAGCTTACTCCACCCTGTCTCAGCTCGGCTACATGGTAATGGCGATCGGATTGGCGGACAAAGATGGGGCGATTTTCCACCTTTACACCCATGCCTTTTTTAAAGCGCTACTCTTTCTCGGTGCCGGTTCCGTCATCCACGCCATGCACGAAGAGCAAGATATGTGGCGGATGGGCGGGTTGCGGAACAAGATGGTGGTGACCTTCGTCACATTTGGCTGCGGCGCACTCGCCTTGATGGGAGCCCCGTTGACGAGCGGGTTTTGGAGCAAGGACGCGATTTTGGCGAATGCTTGGTTGCACAATCCGGCCCTATTTTGGGTCGGTTTAATCGCGGCCATCTTCACCGCCTATTATGTGGCTCGCCTATTCCTAACCGTTTTTGTGGCGGCCCCGAAGAGTGATGTGGCGAAGACGCAAGTGCATGAATCGCCGATGGTGATGCAGGTGCCGCTGATGATTCTCTCGATCTTCGCCCTCTTTTCCGCCTACGGCTTTATTGCGAAACCGCTGCATGTGCCGCATCCGCATCATGAAGAGGCGTCGATCGTGTTTGTGCTGACAATCAGCGCTTTCCTGATTGGGACAATTGGGGCCGCTCTCCTTTATCTGAAAGCGAAGAGCGATCCGGTCCGGATCCCCATCTTACAGCATAAGTTTTATGTTGATGAATTTTACCGGGGCTTGGTGCGTTACACCCAGGATTTGATGGCCCGGGCAGCGGGATTTGTGGATCGCTGGATTATTGATGGCCTCTTCGTGAAAGGGTTGGGAGGGGCAGTTTGGGGGGCTGGTTTTGTCTTGCGTTGCTTGCAGGTGGGGAACCTGCAGGCCTATGCCTTCCTCTTCGGGGCGGG
>CAZSPO010000101.1:6104-10382 GCA_964608775.1 uncultured Chthoniobacterales bacterium
TTTATTTACCTGATTCTTTTCAACTGAGTTTGACCGTGGATATTCTGCCCAATTTACTCCTCTTTATTCCGCTCCTGGCCGGTCTTGCCATCTTGGCAGGAGCCCCCGGGCGGCCTACTGGCCTGGTGATTTCCGGGTTTGGTTTGCTGGCGACGATTCTTCTATTCGCTGGCTATGACACCATAGGGGGCGGCATGCAGTTCGTCACGAAGTTGCCCTTGATTCCTTCGCAAGGCATTCATTACGGCGTTGGCGTTGATGGGTTAACGCTGACGGTGTTGCTCTTGACCTGGTTAGTGGCGCTGGCGGCCTTTTCTGTCGAACAGCCCGTGTCGGATAAACCGCGTCTGTTCAATGCCTGCCTGCTTTTCATTGCCGCGGGGGCAAATGGCGCATTTTTAGCGACCGACCTTTTCTGGCTCTACGTCTTTCATGAACTGGCGTTGATTCCGACCTTTCTCCTGATTGGAATCTGGGGTTACGGCAGCGATCGGCAGGGAGCCGCGTGGAAGGTGACGATTTATTTGGGTTTGGGTAGTTTGGTATTGTTGGTGGGTTTGATTTCTTTGGTGTTGGCCTTACCTGTTGTGACGTTTGATTTGGAGGAAATCCGGTTATTGCTTGCCGAGCAGCCTATTGATCCTGCGGCTCAACACGGGATCTTTCTGTTGTTGCTGATTGGGTTCGGCATTTTGGTCAGCCTGTTTCCATTTCATTCCTGGGCTCCCACGGCATATAGCGCGGCTCCGACTCCGGCCGCGATGCTGCATGCGGGCGTATTGAAAAAATTTGGGCTGTATGGCCTGCTTCGGGTGGCGGTGCCTTTTCTGCCAGCAGGAGCGGAAGCTTGTGTGGATTTGCTTTTGATTCTCGTAATCGGCAACCTGCTTTTCGTCGGACTGGCGACGATTGCTCAGAAGCAGTTTGATTTGACCCTTGGCTATTCAAGCGTGATGCACATGGGGTATATTTTTTTGGGGGTCGCGGCTGGGAACGCGATTTCGTTGCACGGTGCCGCATTGTTAATGCTGGCCCACGGGCTCTCGGTTGCGGCTTTGTTTGCCTTGTGCGGCGAGTTGCGTCAGCGGACAGGGACGACTTTGTATAGCGAGCTGGGTGGGTTGGTGAAAGCGATGCCCATGCTAACGCTGTTGATGGGGCTCGCGGTCTTTGCGTCGATCGGGCTGCCGGGATTTGCAAATTTTGCTGGGGAAATTTTGATTTTGTTCGGAGCGTTTGGCTCCCTTATCGATTTAGGGAGTGGCTTTAGTCTCATCCAGTGGACCGTGGTGGCGGCGCTGGCCGGGGTGGTTATCTCGGCGGTCTATATGCTGCGAGGTTACAAGGCCGTTTGCTTCGGAGCGGAGGGGGAGAAGAGCCGGGTGAAAACCGATATCGCCCGCAGCTCCTGTTATGCGGTGGGGGCCTTGGTTGCCGCCCTTTTGGTTTTTGGTTTTTTGCCCCAGTTGATTTTGCAGACGCTCCCCTCCGATACGAAGACGGATGTCACCGCAAGTCTCTCCCGCCCGGCTGCTTTAGCTGACAACCGTTGACCCCTTTCTCTCATGTTTCTCGACATTAAAGCTTTCTCGCTCGAAATCGCGGTGCTGATCGTGGGGTTGGTGCTTTTGCTGGTGGAAGGATTTTATGGGGCGCGTGATCGTCGACAGTTCGCCTGGGGTGGAGCGCTGGCCTTGTGGGTCGTTTTCTTGCTTAGCTTTCTGGTGCTGCCAACCGGGAGCGAGGTGGTGGAGGCGCTCTACTCATCAGATTCCGTGGCCTTGTTTTTTAAGCGAATCGCGCTTGCGGTGACCGCGTTCGTGTTGATCATGTCGGTTGATTACCTGCCCGTTCTGCGGCGATTCATTCCCAGTAGCAATCCGCAGGCCGGTGTGGGGGAGTTTCTTGCGCTGCCCGTGTTGGCTTGTGCGGGCATGATGTGGATGGCGTCCGCCATTGATTTCATCATGATTTTTGTCGCCTTGGAGTTGGTGACGGTTTCGTTTTACGTCCTCGTGGCTTATCTCCGTCGGAATGAGTATTCTTTGGAAGCAGGAGTGAAGTATTTGATTTTGGGAGCTCTCTCGACCGGGTTCTTGGTGTATGGGATTACCTGGATCTATGGGGCGACCGGGCAAACCGACCTGGCGGCAATCGGCGAGGTCTTGCGGACGGGGCAGGTGAACGAAACGGCGGCGCTTTTTGGATTGGCCCTCGTTTTGGTGGCCTTAGGGTTCAAAGTTGCGGCTGTGCCCTTCCATTTCTGGGTGCCGGACGTCTATCAAGGGGCTCCGACCCCGATCACCGCGTTTCTGTCGGTCGGTTCGAAAGCCGCGGGTTTCGTGGTGTTAATGCGGGTGGTGGAGCCATTTCTCCAATCCCCATTCGGGGCGAAAGTAGGAGCGATTTTGGTCGGCCTAGCGATTTTAACCTTATTGTTCGGCAACTTGGCGGCCTTACCCCAGCGGAATTTCAAGCGACTGCTGGCTTATTCTAGCATTGCGCACGCCGGATTTTTGCTGGCAGCCCTCGCGACAGCTTATGGACCAGCGCAGAACGTCTTTCCGGGCATCGCGATTTCTTACTATTTGGTCGCTTACATGGTGATGACGCTCTTGGCGTTCGCCGTGATGATTGTGGTTTCGAATGCCATGAAAGGCGACGACATCAACGATTTCAACGGCTTGGCCAAGCGGAGTCCGTTTTTGGCCTTCATGATGTTAGTCAGTGCGATGTCATTGGCTGGCGTTCCGTTGACCGCCGGATTTTTCGGCAAGTTCCTGGTCATCAAGGCCACGCTTTCTCAAAATCTCTGGTTGCTAGCGGGAGTGGTCATTTTTTGTGCTGCCTGCGGGTTTTATTATTATTTGAAAGTGGTGCGGGCCATGTATTGGCAGGCTCCGGCAGATGATACGCCAGTGGAGACCTCGTTATCTGCAAGGATTGCGATTTCTGTTTTGGCCATTTTGGTCTTTGTGCTTGGGATTTTTCCGGAGCCAGTGATTGCCCTGCTCCAATAGGAGCCCTGGCTTTTTGCATGCCTGTTCCCCTTCTTGATCTCACGCGGCAATATGCGGCCTTACAAGAGGAGATAGAGTCAGCGGTCTGCGGGCTGATGCGGCGGCAACAATTTATTTTAGGGCCGGAAGTGGAGGGTTTCGAGCAGGAACTGGCCGCCGCCTGCGGGGCGGAGCATGCAGTCGGCGTTTCCTCGGGAACCGATGGACAATTGGCCCTTTTGATGGCGCTCGGTTTCGGGCCTGGCGACGCGGTTGTCACCACGCCATTCACCTTTTTTGCCACGGCAGGCGGGTTGTATCGGTTGGGGATTGAACCGGTTTTCTGCGATATCCGACCCGACACTTTCAATCTTGATGTTGCGGCGTTGGCACATTTGCTAAGTGAGTTGCCGACTCATTCCGATGGAGGGAAAGCCTCTCATCGAGGCCACCGAATTCGGGCAGTGCTGCCGGTGCATTTGTTTGGGCAGTGCGCCGAGATGAAGGAAATGAAGCGGGTCGCAGATGCGGCGGATTGCTTGCTCATCGAGGACGCGGCACAGGCGATCGGGGCCTGGGATGAGGGAGGACAGGCTGGGACACTGGGGATTGCCTCCTGGCTCTCTTTTTTTCCATCGAAGAATCTCGGAGGTTTTGGAGATGGAGGGGCGGTGTTATGCCGGGACTCGGCATTGGCGGAGCGATTAAAGAATTTTCGGAACCATGGAATGGACGCCCCGTATTCTCATGCGCACGTAGGCGGGAACTTCCGGCTGGACGCTTTGCAAGCCGTGGTGTTGCGAAAGAAACTGCCGCATTTGGGGGAGTGGAACCGTCTGCGGCGGGAACATGCGGCGTTTTATCGCTCTGCCTGGGAGGCAGCGGGGTTGGAGGATCGTTTGGTGGCGCCGGTGGAGCGGACGGGAACGCCGGGGCGACCGAGGCATATTTACCATCAGTATGTGGTCCGCGTTCCCGACCGGGATGGGTTGAAAAGGCACCTCGATCTGGCCGGGATTGGCAACGCGATTTACTATCCATGCCCCCTGCATTTGCAGCCTTGTTTTGCGGGGTTGGGATATCGGGCAGGCGACTTTCCCGTGGCAGAACAGGCGACCCGCGAGGTGCTGGCGTTGCCCATTTTTCCAGAACTGCGCGAGTCGGAGCGGGAAGAAGTGGCGTCTGAAGTTACGGCGTTTCTGCTGGGGTCGGACTCACGGCATCCAGGGCCGGAGTAGGAGTAGGAGTAGGAGTGGGAGAGGAGAGGAGAGGAGAGGAG